>NZ_JASCON010000169.1:0-1040 GCF_029959585.1 Pseudomonas sp. PS02302 | reverse complement strand
GGCCGCCCCTGGCGGCCGGAGCGCCGGGCGCGTTCTGCGAGGAACTCACCATCAAGCCGATTTTCAGCAAAAGCCCGGCGCTGGGCATTCGTCTGCTGATCCTGGCCGCCCTTTCGGTGGGTGTCATGGTCACCGACGCGCGCTTCGACTACCTGAAACCGGTACGCAGCGAACTGGCGCTGGTCCTCTCGCCCCTTTATGAGGTGGCGGGTTTTCCCCTGCGCGCCTGGGAAGGCGTCAGCGATCAGTTTTCCAGCCGCACCGAACTGATGGCGGAAAACGAGCGGCTCAAGGCCGAGCAACTGCTGCTGCAGCGCCGTCTGCAGAAACTCGCCGCCCTCACCGAGCAGAACGTGCGCCTGCGCGAGCTGCTCAATTCCGCCGCCCTGGTGGACGACAAGGTACTGGTCGGCGAACTGATCGGCGTCGACCCCAATCCCTATACCCATCGCATCATCATCGACAAGGGCGCGAAGGACGGCGTCTTCGTCGGCCAGCCGGTGCTCGACGCCAGCGGCCTGATGGGCCAGGTGGTGGAGGTGATGCCCTATTCGGCGCGGGTGCTGCTGCTCACCGATGTGACCCACAGCATTCCGGTGCAGGTCAATCGCAACGGCCTGCGCGCCATCGCCGTCGGCACCGGCAATCCCGAGCGGCTGGAACTGCGCTATGTGGCCGACACCGCCGACATCAAGGAAGGCGACCTGCTGGTGAGTTCCGGCCTGGGCCAGCGCTTTCCGGCGGGCTATCCGGTGGCCACCGTCTCCAAGGTGATCCACGACTCGGGGCAACCCTTCGCCGTGGTGCGTGCCATTCCCACCGCCAAGCTCAATCGCAGTCGCTACATGCTGCTGGTGTTCAGCGATACCCGCACGCCGGAGCAGCGCGCCAACGACGCCGCCGAGGCTCAGGAAGCCGCCGATCGCCATGCGGCCCAGCGCCCGGCCGCCCCGGCGAATCCGCCGCCGGCCGGCGCCTCGGCTGCGCAGCCGGCAGCCGCCAATGCCACGCCGGCGCCCGCCGCCGGCACCGGCAGTCGC
>NZ_JASCON010000168.1:0-1060 GCF_029959585.1 Pseudomonas sp. PS02302 | reverse complement strand
CCGAGCGCGCCGGCATTCCCAAGGGCGTGCTGAGCGTGGTCACCGGCTCCGCCGCCGAAATCGGCGCCGAGCTGACCGAAAGCCCCATCGTGCGCAAGATCTCCTTCACCGGCTCCACCGAGATCGGCGCCAAGCTGATGGAGCAGAGCGCGCCCACCATCAAGAAGCTGTCGCTGGAACTGGGCGGCAACGCGCCCTTCATCGTCTTCGACGATGCCGACCTGGACAAGGCCGTGGAAGGCGCCATCGCCTCCAAGTACCGCAACGCCGGCCAGACCTGCGTCTGCGTCAACCGCCTCTATATCCAGGACGGCGTGTACGACGCCTTCGCCGAGAAATTCAAGGCCGCGGTGGCCAAGCTCAAGGTCGGCAACGGCCTGGAGGAGGGCGTGACCATCGGCCCGCTGATCGACGCCAAGGCGGCGGCCAAGGTCAAGGAACACATCGACGACGCCGTGAGCCAGGGCGCCCGGGTCATCGCCGGGGGCAAGGCCCACGCCAACGGCGGCAGCTACTTCGAGCCGACCATCCTCGCCGACGTGCCCAGGAGTGCCAAGGTGTCCAAGGAGGAGACCTTCGGCCCGCTGGCGCCGCTGTTCCGCTTCAAGGACGAGGCCGAGGTCATCGAACTGGCCAACGACACCGAATTCGGCCTGGCCTCCTACTTCTATGCCCGCGACCTGTCCCGCGTGTTCCGCGTGGCCGAGGCGCTGGAGTACGGCATGGTCGGCATCAACACCGGCCTGATCTCCAACGAGGTCGCCCCCTTCGGTGGCGTCAAGGCCTCGGGCCTGGGCCGCGAGGGCTCCAAGTACGGCATCGAGGACTACCTCGAGATCAAGTACCTCTGCCTGGGGATTTGATCCCGCGTTCGGCTGGATCTGTTGGGCTGAGACGGCTTCACCGTCGAAGCCCAACGGGTGCACCGAGTCTGGACGTGTTGGGCTTCGCGGTGCTCAACCCAACCTACCAGCCCCCGTAGGTTGGGTTGAGGCGGCTTCACCGTCGAAGCCCAACCGCTCCCCGCGCCATCAACCCAAAGGATGCAACTGCCCGGCCT
>NZ_JASCON010000167.1:0-1066 GCF_029959585.1 Pseudomonas sp. PS02302 | reverse complement strand
CCCCCGCGGGGGGGGGGGGGGGGGCGACGACGCTGATCCTGGCCAAGGCCGTGGCCTGGTGGTTCAGTGGCTCGGTCAGTCTGCTCGCCGGCCTGACCGACTCGCTGCTCGATGGCCTGGCCTCGATCTTCAACCTGCTGGCGGTGCACTACGCCCTCAAGCCGGCGGACGACGACCACCGCTATGGCCATGGCAAGGCCGAGTCCCTGGCCGGCATCGCCCAGGCGGTCTTCATCGGCGTCAGCGCCGTGCTCATCGCCTGGCAGGCCATCGGGCGGCTGCAGCAACCCGAACCCCTGGGCGCCCATGCCCTGGGCATCGCCGTCACCCTGTTTTCCCTGGCGCTGACCGCCGTGCTGGTGACCTACCAGCAGCACGTCATCCGCCTCACCGACTCCACCGTGATCCGCGCCGACGCCCTGCACTATCGCTCCGATCTGCTGCTCAATGTCGGCATCCTGATCGCCCTGGCACTGACCGGCTTCGGCTGGTACTGGCTGGACCCGCTGTTCGGCCTGGCCATCGCCCTCTACATCCTCTGGAGCGCCTACGGTATCGCCCGCGATTCCTTTGGCGTGCTGATGGACCAGGAACTGCCCGCCGACATCAGCGAACACATGCTGCAGCTGGCCTGCCAGGTCCCCGGGGTGGAAGGTGCCCACGACCTGCGCACCCGCCTCTCCGGCAATCACTGGTTCGTGCAATTGCACCTGGAGCTGCCGGGCGAGATGAGCCTGTCCCGCGCCCATGTGCTGTGCGACGAGGTGGAGGCCGCCATCCGCGCCGAGTATCCCCAGGCCGAGGTGCTGGTCCACGCCGATCCGCTGGACGCACCCGACGTTCCGCACCGTCATCCGTTGCCGCCCGCCCCCTGAGCGGAACCCGGCGCCGCTGCGCTCTCTCGAATCTGCTGAGCCTGATTCGAGAGAGCGCCCCAAACGGCGCCGGAGCCCACCATGAAAACCATGCACCCGGTCGCGCCCCTTGCCGCCCTGCGCGAAGACCGCGGTACCGCGGTCGAGATCGAAGGCCCCGACCTCCTGCTGCTGCGCGTCGGTGACGAGGT
>NZ_JASCON010000166.1:0-1319 GCF_029959585.1 Pseudomonas sp. PS02302 | reverse complement strand
TGAACCGCCCCGGGTTTCGTGGAGGCTGGTTGGTTTAAGTTCAAGCCGCTCGCTTTTCAGTGCTTTCGAGTAGCTGCCAGTAGTTTGCCTCAGCTTCTGCCGGAGGTATATATCCAATGGGTTCGAGCAGTCGGTAGTGGTTGAACCAGTGCACCCATTTCAGCGTTGCCATTTCCACCGACTCCCGTGTTTTCCATGGCCCGCGTCGGTGAATCAATTCAGCCTTGTAGAGTCCGTTTATGGTCTCAGCCAATGCGTTGTCATAGCTATCACCGCGACTCCCAACAGAAGGCTCGATGCCCGCTTCGGCGAGCCGTTCAGAATAGCGGATGGAGAGATACTGCGATCCTCTGTCGCTGTGATGGATCAGCGATTTGTCTCCGTTCGGTCGACGGTCATGCAGTGCCTGCTCCAATGCATCCAGTACGAAGTCGGTTTCCATTGTGGTGCTGACGCGCCAGCCGACGATACGACGGGCGAAAACGTCGACTACAAATGCCACATACAACCAGCCTTGCCAGGTCGAGACATAGGTGAAGTCTGAAACCCACAGCTGGTTGGGTCTGTCGGCCTTGAACTGTCGGTTGACCTTGTCACGCGGACAGGCAGCCGCATTGTCAGCGATGGTGGTTCGAACGGTCTTGCCGCGACGCGCACCCTGTAGTTGTAGACGCCGCATGAGTCGTTCCACCGTGCAACGCGCTACCGACATACCCTCGCGGTTCAGTTGTCGCCAGACTTTGTCGGCACCGTACACCTGCAGGTTGTCCTCCCAGACACGCTGGATGTGCAACATCAGCACCTCGTCCCGTTGGGCGCGAGCACAACAGAGCGACGGATTGCGTTGCCGCGCAGCATGTCGTCGATAGCCTGACGGAGCAACCTGCAACACTTTGCAGATCGGCTCGACCCCGTAGGCGTCTCGATGCTGGTCGATAAACGCATTGACTACTTCAGACGGCGGTCGAGCTCCGCCTGGGCGAAAAACGCGCTGGCCAACTTCAGGATCTCATTGGCTCGCTTCAGCTCTTTGACCTCGCGCTCCAGCGCCTTGATGCGTTCGCGTTCCTCGGAGCTGACGCCGTTCTGGACGCCGTGATCGACCTCGAACTGACGAACCCATCCATGGAGGGTCTGGGGCACACAGCCAATCTTGGGGGCGATGGACTCGATTGCCGCCCAAAGGGAGGGGTACTCGCCACGGTGCTCCTGTACCATACGGACAGCGCGTTCACGGACTTCAGGGGAATACTTCGGTAACTTCTTCATGGCTCCATTCTCTCAAAGATTGGAGCCTCCACGAAACCCGGGGCGGTTCA
>NZ_JASCON010000165.1:0-1657 GCF_029959585.1 Pseudomonas sp. PS02302 | reverse complement strand
CGGCCTGCCCTATGCCCTGACCGTGTCCATCTTCGGCGGCACCGCCGAATACCTGGCGCTGTGGTTCAAGAGCATCGGCATGGAGAGCGGCTACTACTGGTACGTGACCGGCTGCATCGCCTGCTCGCTGCTGGTCTACGTCTTTATGAAAGATACCCGCGATCACTCGCGCATCGTCCACGAATAACCGCTCATCCCTGGGTGCGGGCCTCTCGGTCATTAGATTCGGCCGTCCGGCCCGCCCCCCTTTGCCTGGGCTTTGGGGCACGCCATCGTAGTGCCACCGGCAGCGCTCACAACGGTCATTTCGCTGGCCGCTGTGGCGAGTTCGCCCCCTCCTCCCAAGCCCCGGTTACACACTCATGGAAATCGACTACGGTCCCAGCTACGCCAAACTGGGTATCCAGTTTCAATACCAGTGGAGCACCCTGCTGCGCGATGCCCTGAAGAAGCACGGCATCACCGACGCCCAGGCCAAGGCCATCTGCGGCGACTTCGCCTTCGATCTCTCCAAGCTCATCGACGAAGCCGAGATCAAGGCCGACGGCCTCTCCTATCGCCCGGTGATCGCCTTCACCGAAGACGAGGAAACCCTGCTGGTGCAGTCCGCCGAATTCGACTATCACGAAGCGGCCTATGCCACTGCAGCGGCGGCGTTCGAGAAGAAGTAGGACTTGCCGGGGGCCTGGCGCCCTCACCCCGACCCTCTCCCCCGGGGAGAGGGGGCGGTCTGGAGCGGTGCAGGGCTTCCCCTCCAGACATGAGCCTCAAGGTTGTTCCAGAGTTACTGCGATAGCGATCCGCGACGCCCGGTCCTGGCGCCCTCACCCCAATCCTCCCCCCGAGGGAAAAGGGACTGTCTGGAGCGGTGCAGGGCTTCCCCTCCAGACATGAGCCTCAAGGTTGTTCCAGAGTTACTGCGATAGCGATTCGCAACGCCCGGGCCTTGCGCCCTCACCCCGACCCTCTCTCCGAGGGAGAGGGGGCGGTCTGGAGCGGTGCAGGGCTTCCCCTCCAGACATGAGCCTCAAGGTTGTTCCAGAGTTACTGCGATAGCGATCCGCAACGCCTGGGCCTGGCGCCCTCACCCCAACCCTCTCCCCCAGGGAGAGGGGGCGGTCTGGAGCGGTGCAGGGCTTCCCCTCCAGACATGAGCCTCAAGGTTGTTCCAGAGTTACTGCGATAGCGATCCGCAACGCCCGGTCCTGGCGCCCTCACCCCAACCCTCTCCCCGAGGGAGAGGGGGCGGTCTGGAGTGGTAGCGGGCTCTTCCGCCAGATATGCGTCTTGAAGCTGTTTTCAGTGTCACTGCGATAGCGGTTCTGACTGTATGACTGTCTTTCAGCGGGTGCTGCTACACAGCTCCGCTTCGCTCCTTATTGCGCCCTCTCCCGTCGGAAGAGGGCCGGGGTGAGGGCAATGCTCTCGCCAAAGTATCAGGTAGCTGAGCCGCGCCAACTTCCTCAGCTCAACGCTCTCGAAAACCCCGTTCCAGAGCCTCGCCAACACTGTCTCTCCAGGCGATACTCCTCAGACCACCTCTCGCTCCGTACCGCCCCCTCTCCCTCCGGGAGAGGGCTGGGGTGAGGGTAACCCCCACGCCAAGCCCCCCCCCGGAAAGGCTTGCCCAGGCCCGCGTCACCCGGGGGGATTTAAA
>NZ_JASCON010000164.1:0-1673 GCF_029959585.1 Pseudomonas sp. PS02302 | reverse complement strand
AATCTACACCTATCAGCGGCGCAGGATGCGCAGCTCTGAGGTCACGGATGAAGACCAGGCCAGGATGGCGCCTGACAGGATGTTGGGATGGTCGCAACAAAGAACCCGCTTCGGCGGGTTTTTTGTTCTGGGCGTCATTCCGGACTGGCAGGGGCTTCGGGTTCGGGTTCTGCGGCGATACGGTTGCGACCGGCGCCCTTGGCCGCATAGAGCGCCCGGTCGGCGCCTTCGGTAAGGGTGTAGCCATCCATCCCGGCCCTGTGGGTCGCGATACCGACGCTCAAGGTAACTACCCGCCGTGACCAGGCATGGTTGGCAACGGCAGCCCGGCAACGCTCGGCTACCAGGTGGGCCGCGGTGAGATCGGCGCCCGACAGCAGGATGGCAAATTCCTCGCCGCCATAGCGAAAGCAGGCGTCATTGTCGCGACAGCTCTGCAGCAGCAGCTGACTGACCGTCTGCAAGGCGGTGTCGCCGGCCTGGTGGCCAAAGGCATCGTTGTAGGCCTTGAAGTGATCGACGTCGATCAGCAGCATTGACAACGGCGTGCCGTGGTCGTCGGCGCGCCGCAGATGCTCAGTCAGGCGCAGGTCGAAGGCGCGTCTGTTGAACAGACCGGTCAGGGCATCGGTGACGCTGCGTTGCTCGGCCGCCTGCATCATGTCCAGTAGCTGGCGCTGCGACGCCTCCAGCATGTGCTGTTGCTCGATATGCTCGGTGACGTCCACCGACAGCCCCGCCAGGGCGATGCCCTGCCGGGTGACCAGGGGAAACTTGTAGGACTGCCAGAAGAGGCGTCGGCCATCCGGGGCCGTCATGCGCTCGACGAGTCGGCTCGGCTTGAGTTCGTTCATCACCTGCTCGTCGACCTGGCGGAAACGTGGCGCGGCTTCTGGCCAGATGATGAAGTCGTCCTGGCCGAGGACCTCGTCGCGGGTCAACTCCAGCTGCTGCAGAAAGGGCTCGTTGACATAGCGGTAACGCCAGTCGCGGTCCTTGATGTAGGCGATGAAGGGCCCGTTGTTCATGAAGGCGGAAAAGTTGATGTCCAGTTCTTCCAGCTGGCGCAGGGTCTCGCGCTGTTGCAGCAGGATGATGACCTGTCGCGCCAGCCGTTGCAGGTCGTCGACCTGCGCCGTCTCGAAACACCGGACCCGCTCGTCCATCACGCAGAGAGTGCCAAGGGCGACCCCGTGCCGGTCGAGCAGGGGAATGCCCAGGTAGGCGCGCATCCGTTCCAGACCGGGTGCCGACCTGAGGTGTGAGACGCGCGGATCCCCCTGCAGATCCTCTACCAGAAACGGCTGGCGCGGGGTACGGATCGCCAGATGGCAGAGGGAGGCGTCGGCCGGTACCTCGGTTACCGTCACGCCCTGGCAGGCCTTGAACCAGAGACGCTGCCGATCGGCCAGGGTGATGAAGGCCACGGGCGCCCGGGTCAGTTGGCAGGCCAGAGCAACGATGTCCTCGTAGGCGGCTTCGACACCGCTATCGAGAATCTGCAATTCGCTCAAGGCGTGGAGACGCTGGGCGTCATCGGGTGCAGTCATGCGGGCTCGCGAAGGCGGGATGTCTGGCTAGAGCATAGTATCCGGGGTGGCAGAGGAAAGCTGCAGCCTTGCCGCAGTCCGCCGCCGGGGGGGGGGGGGGCCGCCCCCCCCGCGGGGGGGGGG
>NZ_JASCON010000163.1:0-1920 GCF_029959585.1 Pseudomonas sp. PS02302 | reverse complement strand
GAAGGAGTGGGGGCAACAGCAGCTGCGCTGGTAGACTTATCCACAGTTGCTGGTAACAAAATCAGCAATCCGCCCTGGGTCAAATTTCAATCGGCAGGGTGGGTCAATTTTCCATCAGCGCCAACAAAATGACAGTAGGCGATGCCGCAACGCGCTTCATCGACCTATGTAAAACGACTCCTTTATCGAAATAGTGCACTCATCGCTCTCCACGGCGATCCCTTCATCGCGAATTGCACCGCCCAAGACGATCTGCACTGAAATCAATACTTTCTGATGCCTCTTGATTAGAGATGCCAGCCATAATCATCTCATCGCCAACGCATACGGCGTTCGGCAGCCAACACACTCTCACTCACTACTGGAAGCTCAGACATGAAAACCATAGGCATTGAAAACTCGAAGTCCAGCGTACAGGCCCACTTAACGCTTGGAACCAAAACTATGGGGCTAGGTATCTATGGCGCGTACTTGGCTCTCGCTATTATTTACTTCTGGTTCGGCGGCATGAAATTTACCCACTACGAGGCCGAGGGCCTGGTTCCACTGGTGAGCAACAGCCCGCTTTTGGGATGGGTGTATAGCATTTTTTCGGTCGACATGTTCTCCAGCCTGCTCGGCATACTAGAGATTTCGATCGGCACTCTGATCGCAGGCCGCATGCTGTCGCCCAAACTATCCGTGGTAGGAGGCGCTCTGTCTGCAGGCCTGTTCTTCACAACCCTTAGCTTTATGTTTTCCACTCCGGGCGTCATTGAGCCTAGTTTAGGGTTTCCGGCGATTTCCGTTGCGCCAGGTCAGTTTCTGCTTAAAGACTTAGGGTTGCTTGCTGTTTCGATATTTGTGGCAGGCCATTCGCTGGTTGAACTGGAAAAACGTAAAATTAATGCATAATTTTTTCAATGGCTTAAGGCAGTAATGCCTTAGGCCTTTTTGCCATCATTTTCCCCCGCCAGATCTTTCAACCAGTCACGAGGGCTCAACCCCGTCTTGCGTCTAAATGCGCGAGACAGCGCCGAAGGACTTTCGTAGCCGACTTGAGCTGCAATCAGCGTAATCGAGCGCCCTTCTCGCATCAGCTTCTGAGCCAGGCTAACTCGCCAACTCAACAAATAATCAGCAGGCGTCTGTCCGATGACACTCTTGAAATGCACGGCATACGCAGCGCGTGACATATTTGACTCACTGGCCAGCTCTGCTATTGACCAGGCATGTTCCGGGGAGTTGTGCATCTGTAAAAGCGATCGGGCAAGCCGCATGTCGGCCAGTCCAGCCATCATTCCGGTGCGCAACTGGTGATGATCGAGCAGGTAACGGAGCAACAGAATGATTAGGAGCTCAAATAAGCGCTCAAGCGCGGCTTCCCTTCCACAATGCACATTTGCCGCCTCGGCAAACATCCACTCCAACGTGTCTGCCAGCATGGGCAGATCATCGAGTGCGAGCACCAAACAGTCCGGTAATGAAGCCGACAAAGGATTATCAATTCCGCCCTCAAACTCCATGGAAGCACACAACAACTTTGCGCCATCGGACTCACCCGCAAACAATTGATGCTTGGCGGGGCGTGGCATAAAAATCAAGCTAGGGCGAGTGAGCTGCAAATCCTTGCGATCGGGACCAAGCAACGTCACGCTGCCGGCCTGAAGCAGATGGATATAACCTCGCCGCTCGGCGCCATCGTAAGATGCAGAGCCGCATAGGTCGCCGTCATAGAACAGATTGGCCCGCACGCCGAACCGCGAGAGCAAATTAGACAAACGATCCATTGGCCGATCCTTGACGAGTCAGAATGAACCGCCCCGGGTTTCGTGGAGGCTGGTTGGTTTAAGTTCAAGCCGCTCGCTTTTCAGTGCTTTCGAGTAGCTGCCAGTAGTTTGCCTCAGCTTCTGCCGGAGGTATATATCCAATGGGTTCGAG
>NZ_JASCON010000162.1:0-1986 GCF_029959585.1 Pseudomonas sp. PS02302 | reverse complement strand
TTGTTGGCGCTGATGGAAAATTGACCCACCCTGCCGATTGAAATTTGACCCAGGGCGGATTGCTGATTTTGTTACCAGCAACTGTGGATAAGTCTACCAGCGCAGCTGCTGTTGCCCCCACTCCTTCGCTAGCCCAGTTCAGTTGTTTAAGACCTGCCACACGCAGCCATGTAGCAGGCCGTCGTCGCCATGAAATCAGAACGGCTCATCGTCCTCCGGTTCCTGGCCGCCCTTACGCTTTCGCTCCCGTGATTTGATCTTGGCCTGGGCCGCCAAGCTACTGTGTTGCAGGCGATAGGACTCGTTACCGGTTTCGACGATGTGGCAGTGGTGGGTCAGCCGATCCAGCAGGGCGGTGGTCATCTTGGCGTCGCCGAACACGCTCGACCATTCGGCGAAGCTCAGGTTGGTGGTGATCACCACGCTGGTGTGTTCGTACAGCTTGGATAGCAGGTGAAACAGCAACGCACCGCCGGCCTGGCTGAAGGGCAGATAACCCAGTTCGTCGAGGATGACCAGATCCATGCGCAGCAGAGCTTGGGCGATCCGCCCGGCTTTGCCGTCGTGCTTTTCGCGCTCCAGCAGATTGACCAGATCGACCGTGGAGTAGAAGCGCACGCGCTTGCCGTGCCGGGTGATGCCGGACACGGCCAGCGCAGTGGCCAGGTGGGTTTTACCGGTGCCAGGCCCACCGATCAGCACCACGTTCTGCGCGGTGTCGGTAAAGGCCAGACTGGCCAGTTCGCTGATCAAACGAGCGTCTGCGCTGGAGGCGCTGAAGTCGAAGCCGGCCAGGTCGCGGTGCATCGGCAGCTTGGCCATGTTCATCTGGTGGCTCACCGAGCGCATGGCGCGATCTGTGTGCTCTTGTTCCAGCAGGTGTTCGAGCAGCCACTTGGACGAGGCTGTGTTCGACTCACCCTGCGCAGTCAACTCCGCCCAGGCCGTGGCCATGCCGTGCAGGCGCAGCTCCTTGAGTTCCGCCATCAAATCACGCATGACCGATCTCCTCGGTCTGGCCACGCAGGCGGTCGTAGCGCGCCGTGTTAGCGACGGGGGCTTCCTTGAGCGACAAGTGGGTTTCGACGCTGGGTGGTGGTTCGGTCGCGGCCAGGCGCGCCACGACATTGAGGATGTGTTCGGCGCTCAGGCTGCCGCTTTCCAGTACCAGCTCAACAGCCACCAGCACCGCATCGAGCCCGGCGACCGGTACGGCAGCCAGAACTTGCGCCATGATCCGGTCACCGCCGGCATGACGCCCCAGACCGTGCTTAAGCTGACGCAGCGGCGCCGGCAGATCAGCAAAGGGCGCGCCGTTGCGCAGCGCACCGGGCTTGCGTTCGATCAGCGGGAGGTAGTGCTGCCAGTCATAGCTGACCTGGTCGCGATCCAGCAAGCGGACATGGCTGGCGATCAGCGCGTCGTCAGCCACCACCTCGATTCGCGTCGGATACAAACGGCTGCTGACCCACTTACCCGCATACTCACACGGCACCGAGTAGCGGTTGCGCCCGACGCTGACCAGGCAGGTGCTGGAGACCCGCGCAGGCCGCTCGACGTAACCGTCGAATGGCGCTGGCACAGGCATCAGTTCAGCGCGCTCCAACTCCAGCACTTCGGCCACACTCAGCCCGCTGTATTGAGGGTGCGTCAGCTCGTTCCAAAGCGCGCGGCAGCGCTGGCCCAGCCAGGCATTGAGTTCCTCGAAGGAGTGAAACTGGCAGTCCTGGGCGTCTAGCCAGATACGCCTGCGGCTGTCTTGCACGTTCTTTTCAACGATGCCCTTTTCCCAACCAGCGGCGACGTTGCAGAAGTCCGGATCGAACAGGTAATGCGCGCACATCACCGCAAAGCGCGCATTCACCGCCCGGCCTTTGCCCTTATTGACCTTGTCGACGGCGGTCTTCATGTTGTCGTAGATGCCCCGGCGCGGCACGCCGCCCAAGGAGCCGAACGAGCGTGTATGGGCGTCAAATAACATCTCAT
>NZ_JASCON010000161.1:0-1992 GCF_029959585.1 Pseudomonas sp. PS02302 | reverse complement strand
GGCTTCGCTTGCGCTCAACCCAACCTACGATGCACCGCCGCTTGGGCCCGGCTCTCATAGGTTGGGTTGAGACGGCTCCATCGTCGAAGCCCAACAGACCGATGCCAAGCGAGTCGTAGCGTGGAAAACCGCGCAGCGTTTTCCACTGTGTGGCGTCGCGTCCGCGGACAAGGCTGCGCCGTTGTCCACGCTACGCTCAGGCGCTTGCGGCCGCTCTGACCACCCCCACCAGATGCTCACCCAGCCGCCGATGCTGGTCTGCTTCGAAATGCACGCCATCTATCGGGCTTACCTGGATGATTTCCCCGGCATCGACAAAGGCCGCGCCCTGGGCTTCGGCGACCTGGCGATAACGTGCGGCCAACTCGCGGGACTTGACCGCACCGCCGGCGAAGATCTCGCCGAGAAAGCCCACTTCCTCGATGGGCGCCGGCGCCATGACGATCAGCATGGGCGTGGCGCCGTTCGGGCCGGCATTGCAGCGCCTGATCTCCTCCAGCAGCACCTGCAGGGCACTGGCGATGTCCGCCGGGGTCACCGACAAGCGCGCCTTGAGGTCGTTGGTGCCCAGCATCAGCAACAGGACATCAACCGGCAGCTGACTCTCCAGGCAGGGCCGGAGATAGCTCAGGCCGTTCTTGTGGTGGCCGTCGATGGGATCGTCATGCACGGTGGTCCGTGCCGGCAGGCCTTCCTCGATCACCCGCCAGTCGGCGCCCAGCCCGGAGGCCAGGACGCCAGGCCAGCGTTCGTCCCAGCCGAAGCGTTCGAGTACCCCAGGCTGGGTCAGGGGCCGGGTGCCGTGGGTGTTGGAGTCGCCATAGCAGAGTAGGGTGCGCAAGGACATGGGAAAGCCTCATCGGGACAGGTCATCCTCACCCTAGAGGCTATTCCCGCCACTCGCGAGGGCCGGCGGTCGTGCCAGCGCAGCCGGGTCAGCCCTCGCTCGGCGCCTGGCCGCCCCGCGTCGCCTGATCCAGCGGCGAGCCACCCACCTCGTAGCGCACGTTCATGCGTGGCGAGGCCAGTTCGATGCCGGCGTCGTCCAGGTAGCGCTTGAGCTTCAGGTTGAAGGCCCGCGAGACCTCCCACTGCTTGATCGGCGCGGTCTTGAAGCGGAATCTCAGGATCGCCATGCCGGAATCGAAGCTCTCCACCCCCTGCAGCTCCAGCGGGGACCAGATGTCCCGGCCCATCAGCGGATCCTGGCGCAGCGAGCGACCGACGTCCTGGACCATCTCGATGGCCTTGTCCACCGACAGCGCCTGGGGAATCGGCAGGCGGAAGATGGCGTAGCCGAATTGCCGCGAGTAGTTCTGGATGCTCTTGATCTCGCTGAAGGGGATGGTATGGACGATGCCGTCGATATCCCTCAACCGCACGGTACGGATGGTCAGGCCCTCGACGGTGCCCAGGTGGTTGCCGACGTCGACGTAGTCGCCGATGGCCAGGGAGTCCTCGATGATGATGAACAGCCCGGTGATGAGGTCGGCCACCAGACTCTGGGCGCCGAAGCCCACCGCCAGGCCGATGACGCCGGCACCGGCCAGCAGCGGGGTGACGTTCACGCCCATGTTGGCCAGGGCGACGATCAGGGCGATGACGAAGATGGTCAGGAACAGCACGTTGCGGATCAGCGGCAACATGGTCTGGGCGCGGGCATTGTTCGGGCTGACGCGATGCAGATTGAGGCCGCGGTGGATGGCGGTATCCGCCAGGATCCACACCAGCCAGGCCAGCAACAGGGTGCCCCCCAGGCCAAAGAACTTGCTGGCGACCGCATGGCCGTCACCCTGGCTGAATCTCAGCAGCGAGAGATTCCAGGCGCGCAGGGCCAGCTCGATCCCCACCAGCCAGATGACGATGCCCAGCACCAGCACGAAGAAGGCCCGCAGCCGTTCGGCATAGGCTTCCTGGATGCGGCCGTGCGGGCGCCGGCGCAGCAGCCGCGCCCGCACCAGGGCATTGAGTCCCAGGGCGGCGCCCATGGTC
>NZ_JASCON010000015.1:0-74624 GCF_029959585.1 Pseudomonas sp. PS02302 | reverse complement strand
CCCCTAGAGCGACAAAAAAGGCGGCGTGCCCCTGGGGACGCCGCCTTTTTTGTCGCCTGGATCAGCTCAGGGTTTCGGCTGGGTCGAGGGTGCCTTGAGGACGCTCAGCCCTTCCAGGAGCGCCTGGTGAAAGCGGTCCGGCGCCTGCATCTGCGGCGCATGGCCCAGTTCCGGGAATTCCACCAGGGTCGCCTGGGGAATGCGCTTCGCCGCCGCCTTGCCCAGTTCGGGATAGTGACCCAGCTGCGCCTTGAGCGCAGCCGGCGCCGCATCCTTGCCGATGGCGGTGGTATCGCGCTGGCCGATCAGCAGCAGGGTCGGCATGCGCAGCCGCTCGAATTCGTAGACCACCGGCTGGCTGTAGATCATGTCGTAGATCAGGGCGGAGTTCCACGCCACCCGCTCCTTGCCCGGTCCTGCGTTGAGACCCGCGAGCATGTCCACCCAGCGATCGTAGGCGGGAGACCATTGGCCAGCGTAATAGGTGCTGCGCTCGTAGTCGCGAATGGCGGCGGCCGAGGTCTTGAGTTCCCGGGCATACCACTGGTCGACGCTGCGATAGGGCACGCCCAGCGCCTTCCAGTCCTCCAGGCCGATGGGATTGACCAATACCAGCTGCTCGGTGGCCTCGGGATAGAGAAGCGCGTAGCGGGTCGCGAGCATGCCGCCGGTCGAATGACCGATGAGGGTCGCCCGGGCGATGCCCAGGTGGTCGAGCAGGGCGCGGGTATTGGCAGCCAGTTGCTGGAAGCTGTATTGATAGTGCGCCGGCTTGCTGGACTTGCAGAAGCCGATCTGGTCCGGCGCCACGATCCGATAGCCGGCAGCGCTCAGCACCTGGATGCTTTGCGCCCAGGTACCGGCGCAGAAGTTCTTGCCGTGCAGCAGGACCAGGGTCCGGCCGTTCGATTTTCCACTCGGCGCGACGTCGAGATAGGCCATTTCCAGAGGCTGTTGCTGGGAGTCGAAGCTGAAGGTCCTGACCGGGTAATCGTAGGCGAAGCCTTCGAGACGTTCGCCATAGACGGGCGCCGCTTGGGTGAGCGGGCTCAGCAGCAGGGCGGCCAGGGGGAGGGCGAGGCGCAGGGACATGGGCAGGATCCTGGGGCTAATCCAACTCCGACCGGACGCCAGTAGAGAAGATTCCGGGTCGTCAACTCGAGTGCTGGCGCCCTGGCTGGGGGTGTCCGGGCTGCGCGCCGTTTCGCTTCGCCTCCCGGCCCGGGTCTGATAGTCTGGATGACCTTTGTTTCCGTTTCGGCGCACCGCTTTCCCTGCGCTTCTTCCCGATCACATGAGGTTCCTGGTTTGGCGCTCGAGTCACCTTCCAAGACGCAGCCCGACGCTCTGGCCGATTGTGCCAATGAGCCGATCCACATTCCCGGCAGTATCCAGGAACATGGCTTCCTGTTCGCCGTGGAAGAGCCGGATCTGCGCATCGTCCAGGCCAGCGCCAACGTGCGGGAGTACCTGGGCGTCGCTGTGGAGGATGTGTTGGGTCGCACCCTCGGCGAATGGCTGCCGGAGCGGGATCTGCCGGCCATGCTCGAGGCCCTGTCCGAGGAAGAGCAGAATCCCATCTACCAGGGTGATGTCACCCTGGGGACGCAGCAGCAGACCTTCGCGCTGTTCATGCATCGCTTCGGCGGGGTGCTGATCGTCGAATTCGAGGCGCCGGTGGACAGCCGGCTTGGCCTCAATACCCTCTATCCCATGGTGCGGGTGTTCATCGAGCAGCTGCACCAGGCCGGAACCGTGGATGCCATCGCCACGCTCGCGGTGCGCGAAGCCAAGCGCATCTCCGGCTTCGACCATACCATGATCTATCGCTTCGACGAGGACGGTCATGGACAGGTGCTGGCCGAAGAACGCGACCCCGGCGTACCCAGCTATCTGGGGCTGAGATTTCCCGCTTCGGACATCCCCGCGCAGGCCCGCCGCCTGTACCTGGCCAACCGCATCCGGGTGATCGGCAATGCCTACTACCAGCCGTCGCCGCTGCAGCCGCAGACCAATCCGCTGACCGGCCAGTCGCTCGACCTCAGCTTCGCGCAGCTGCGCAGCGTGTCGCCGGTGCACCTGCAGTACATGAGAAACATGGGCACCCAGGCCTCCATGTCGGTTTCCATCGTGGTCGGCGGTCGCCTCTGGGGGCTGGTGCTCTGTCACGACCGCCAGCCGCAGCGGGTGTCCTTCCAGACGCGGACCGCCTGCGAGCTGTTCGGTCGGGTGCTGTCGCTGCAGATCGATGCTGCCGAGACCCACGCGGAATCCGATCGTCGGCTGGCGTTGCGTCAATCCATGGTGCAGATGCTCTCGACCATGGCCGACCGCGACAGCGTCTGCCAGGGGCTGCTGGAACTGCCCCAGGTCTATCTGGATTTCGCCCGCGCCCAGGGTGCCGCCATCATCTCCTCCGACGGCACCGAACTGATCGGCCAGGTGCCGCCGCGCGACGTGGTGGATAGCCTGGTCGAGTGGCTGTCGGTCAACGTCAAGGATCACTACGTCACCGACAACCTGGCCAAGGATATCGCCGAGCTGCCGCAGCTGGCCCAGTATGCGGCCGGGGTGCTCGCCGTACCCATTTCCGAATTGCATTCCCATTATCTGATCTGGTTCCGCAGCGAACTGGTCCAGGTGGTCAATTGGGCCGGACGGCCAACCAAACAGGAGGGCAGCGACGGGCGCCTGTCGCCCCGGCAGAGTTTCGTGCTCTGGCAGGAGACGGTCCGGGGACTGTCGCTACCCTGGTCGCCACTCGAGTTGGAAAGCGCCATCGAATTGCGCAATGCGGTGCGCGGGATCGTCCTGCGCAAGGCCGAGGAGATGGCCGAGCTGGCCGAGGAGTTGCAACGCAGCAACAAGGAGCTGGCGGCCTTCTCCTACAGCGTGTCCCACGACCTGCGTGCGCCGCTGCGCCATATCGCCGGCTATGCCGAGCTGCTGGGCGACATCGAAGGCGGCAAGCTGTCGGATCGAGGACGGCGCTTCCTGGAAAACATCGGGTCGTCGGCGCGCTTCGCCGGCAGCCTGGTTGACAACCTGCTGAGCTTCTCGCAGATGGGGCGGGCGGCGATCCGCTATTCCGACGTCAATCTCACCGCCCTGGTGGAAGCCATTCGCGAAGAAATGGCGCCGGACTATGCCGAGCGGCAGGTGGAGTGGCACATCGGCACCCTGCCTGTCGTCATCGCCGATGCCGCCTTCGTCCATCTTGCCTTGCGCAATCTGCTGGCCAACGCCATCAAATACAGTCGCTACGAAGAACCGGCGGTGATCGAGATCGGCACCTTGCCGAGCGATTCCGAAGACATCGTCTTTGTCCGGGACAACGGTGTCGGTTTCAACATGGACTATGTGGGCAAGCTGTTCGGCGTCTTCCAGCGCCTGCACCATGCCGATGAATTCGAAGGGGTCGGCATCGGTTTGGCCAGTGTCAGACGCATCATCGAGCGTCATGACGGTCGGGTCTGGGCCGAAGGTGCTATCGGCGAGGGCGCTACCTTCTTTTTCGCCCTTCCCAAACAACGCCCGTCCCCGGTACACAAAAGGTAGTTCTGTTCATGCTCAAACCCATTGTGCTGGTCGAAGACAATCCGCACGATCTGGAGCTCACCCTGGTGGCTCTGGAGCGCAGCCAGCTGGCCAACGATGTCGTGGTCCTGCGTGACGGTGCCGAAGCGGTCAATTATCTGCTCAGGCGCGAACCCCATGCCGATCGCGAGCCGGGCAATCCCGCCGTGATGCTGCTGGATCTCAAGCTGCCCAAGGTCGATGGCCTGGAAGTGCTCGAACTGATTCGTCGGACACCTGAGCTGTGCAGCATTCCCGTGGTCATGTTGACGTCGTCACGGGAGGAGCCGGATCTGGAGAAGGCCTACGAGCTGGGCGTGAACGCCTACGTGGTCAAACCGGTCGAGTTTCGTGATTTCGTCGCCGCGATCAGCGACCTTGGCGTGTTCTGGGCCGTGCTCAATGAGCCGCCGCCCGGATCGCGCCGGGTCGCCAGGCGCATTGGCCGTTAGCGAGTGAAGATCAGTGCATCCGTATCCAGTCATCCGCGACCGGCAGATAGGCGCGATCCGGCTCCCCTGAGCGAACAGATTCAAGGCCGACGTCCGTTTATGCCTCTCTCGAAACAGATCAAGATCCTGCTGGTAGAGGACAGCAAGCTCGATGCCGAGCTGATCCTGATCGAGCTGGAAAGGCACGGCTTCGAGCTGCAATCCAAGATCGTCTATGAGCGTACCGGTCTGACCCTGGCGCTGAGTCAGCAGACCTACGACATCATCCTCTCCGACATCATCCTGCCGGGCTTCTCCGGCGCCGAAGCCCTGCGCGTGGCACGGGCGCTGACGCCGGAAACCCCTTTCATCTTCGTCTCGGGCATCTTCGGTGAAGTGCACGCGGTGGAGATGATGCGCCTGGGCGCCAACGACTATGTGCTCAAGCAGAGCATGGAGCTGCTGGCCAAGGCGGTCGAGCGGGCACTGCTGGTGGTGCACGAGCGCCGCGAGCGGCGCCGCGCCGAAGAAGCCCTGCACAGTCTGGAAGTCAGGTCCCGCCTGGCCATGGACGCCTCCCGGCTGGGCATGTGGGAGTATCTGCCGGCCAGCCGTACGCTGGTCTGGGACGAGCGCTGCAAGGCCATGTTCGGCCTGCCGGCCGATGCGGTGGTCGATCTCCAGGTGTTCGCCCGCCTGTGCGGCGGCGATGGTCTCGAACGCTTTCTCGACACGGTCCGCCAGGCGGGCGCCGACGAGCGCGACGACGACTACCGCAGCGAATACCGCATCCGCCTCGACGATGGCGCCCAGCGCTGGGTCGAGACCCGCGGCCAACCCTTCTTCGAAGCCGGCGTCTGCACCCGCTTCCTCGGCGTGATGCTTGACATCACCCAGCAGCGCGACGCCGCGGAGAAACTCGAACGACTCAACGTCAGTCTCGGTGAGCGCGTCGAGGAGCGTACCCGGGAACGCGATCGGACCTGGGATCTCACCCGCGATCTGCTGCTGGTGTGCAAGCCCGACGGTACCCTGGTGGCGCTCAACCCGGCCTGGGAAGAAAATCTGGGCTGGTCGCGGGTGGCACTGCTCGACTCCTCGCTGCTGGCGCTGGTGCATCCCGACGAGCGCTTCATCACCGACAACGAACTCAAGCAGCTGGCCACCGGTGCGACCAGTCAGCGCTTCGTCAATCGTATCCGCCACCGCGACGGCAGCTATCGCTGGATTTCCTGGACGGCGGTGCCGGATGCCGGCATGACCTATTGCTCCGGACGGGACATCTCCTCCGAAGTCCTGGCGATGGAGGAACTGGCCGCGGCGAATCGCCAGTTGCGCGAGCAGATCGACGAGCGCGAGCGGGTGGAAGACACCCTGCAGCAGATGCAGCGCCTGGAGGCCGTGGGTCAGCTCACCGCCGGCGTGGCCCATGACTTCAACAACCTGCTCACCGTGGTGCTCAGCAGTGCCAGCTTCCTCGAGCGGGATCTGGCGCGCCTCGAAGCGAGCGACAAGACCCAGGGGCGGGTGCAGAACATCCGCGAAGCGGGCGAGCGGGGCGCCAAGCTCACCGCCCAGCTGCTGGCCTTCTCCCGCCGTCAGCGTCTGGCGCCCAAGCCGGTCAAGCTCAACGAAACCGTCGAAGGCATGCTCGAACTGCTGCGCAGCACCATGGGCGGCAGCGTCTGGATCGAGACCCATCTGCGCGCCGATTGCTGGCACGCCCTGGTCGACCCGACCCAGATCGAACTCATCATCCTCAATCTGGCGATCAATGCCCGGGATGCCATGGCGGTCGGCGGCACCCTGCGGTTGAGTACCTCCAACCAGACCATCAGCGAGCCGCCCCAGCGCCCGGAAGAACCCGAGCCGGGCGAGTACGTGCTGCTGGCGGTGCAGGACTCCGGCACCGGCATGAGCGAAGAGGTGCTGGCCAAGGCCTTCGAACCCTTCTTCACCACCAAGGAGGTGGGCAAGGGCTCCGGTCTGGGCCTGGCCCAGGTGTTCGGCTTCGCCAAGCAGTCCGGCGGTGGCGTGCGCATCGAGACACAGATGGGCAGCGGCACCACGGTGCTGGTCTATCTGCCGCGTACCGAGGCGGAAGATGCCGTGGATCCGGTCGGATTGCCGACCCCAGGGCGTGACGAACAGGCCGCCGAGCGACGCATCCTGCTGGTCGACGATGACCAGGCGGTGCGCAACGTGACCGCCGCGCTGCTGGCGGATCTCGGCTATCAGGTGGTGGAGGCCAGCAACGGCTTCGCCGCCCTGAGCGCCCTGGAACGTGATCCGCAGATCGATCTGCTGCTGGCCGATTTCGCCATGCCCGGCATGAACGGTGCCGAACTGGCTCGCCAGGTGCGCAAGCGCCTGCCGCAGTTGCCGGTGGTCTTCATCACCGGCTACGCCGAACTGGGCGAACTCGATCCCGAACAGTCATTCATCGTCCCCAAGCCCTTTCGCGAGGCGGATCTGGCCGCACGGCTGCAGGCCGCCCTGCGCGGCGAGAAACCCCAGCCTTCGCCGCTCTGAAGGTCGCCGTCACTACGAGGTATTTGCGTGTCCACCATCCGTGAAATGTTGCGCGCCGAGGGCGGTGCCCTGCACCAGCAGGTCGATGCCACCTTTGGCCGCTACGCGTTGCAGACGCGACCCCATTACACCGCCTTTCTCCAGGCCCATGCCCAGGCCCTGATTGGCCTCGAGGAGTTGCTGGAACGTTCCGGCATCCAGCGCCTGTTGCCGGACTGGGCGGAGCGTCGCCGCCGTGGGGTGCTGGCGGAGGATCTGCAGCGTCTGGCCGCCGACAGGCCCGAACCCGTCGTCTTCGAGCGCCTGCTCGACGAAGGCGAATGCTGGGGGGTGGCCTATGTCCTGGAGGGGTCGCGGCTAGGATCGCGGCTGCTGGATCGCCATGCCGGCGAAAGTCCAGACGAGGCGGTGCGCGACGCCCGGGCCTATCTGGGGCATGTGCCGCCCGCGGGAGCCTGGCCGGGCTTCCTGCAGCGACTGGACGAGGCGGGCAGCGACGCGCAGTTGCATCCGGCGATGCTGGCCGGTCAGCGCCTGGCCTTTGAGGTGTTCCTGGCCGCGGGGCAGCGTCACGCGCCTGCGATTGCTGCCTGCTGAGACGCTTGCCTAGAACGCCTGCAGATAGCCGATCACCTCGGCGGCACCCAGGCGTTCGAGAATCTCGGCAAGGACCCGGGTGCTCGCCACTTCATTGGGTAGCAACAGCCACTCCAGATCCTGGCCAGGCGCGGGCAGCGGCAGGCGGGCATAGTCGAGCTTCAGCCCCAGCAGCACCTGGACGAAGTCCGGATGATTCCAGACCGCATTGGGTAGGGCATAGACCGCGAAGGCCTCCTGCAGGCGGTCGATGGCCGCCTGCTCCAGGGTCAGGTACTGGATCTGCGCCGGCACTTCCACCGCGATGCCGCGGATGCGGGCGTAGGCGATGATGCTGGCAAGGGCGAGGGTGGTGGCCGCCTCGTTTTCCAGGAACAGCCGCGTACCCCGCCAATTGGCCTGGCGCAGGCGCAAGGGCTGCTCCGCAGAGAGATTCGGCAGGGTGCGATAGAGCGCCGCCTGGAAATCCCGATAGCCGATGATCCGGACCTGCTCGCGCGCTGCGGGCAGGGCGGCCAGTTCTTCCAGCTGCACCGCCGGGTCAGAGGCGCTGTCGCCCAGCCGCTGGCAGAGGCCCTCGATGGCGCGCAGGTCCAGGGCGGCAACCTGCTGGGTATCGGCGCTCACCAGCTGGCTGAGCAGGGCATGGGCGCGGCTCTTGATTTCCTGGGTCGGACCGGACAGCGCGGCGCGTGGCAGGCCGAGGAGCAGATGCAAAGGGTGGCCTTCATCCCACCAAAGACTGGCGCTGGGCGCGGGCAGGGGGAGGAAGGCATCGGCCAGGCGTTCCAGGCAACGCTGGATGCGGCGACTGGCCAGCGAGGGATGCAGATGCAAGGCCAGTGAAGACCAGGGGCTGCCCAGGAGGTTGGCACTGTTGCTCATGGGGTCTCCGGGGCGGATAGGAACTGCACGGCCGATTCTAGCGTGGGACAGACCGCGTTATCGTCGAATGATTCCTGAAAGGTAGGATCTTTTGTGCGAGTGACCGTTCGAGTCCGGGGCGAGCGACGTATGGCGGGTGGCAAGCCTGTATAATGCGCGCTTTCCGAATTGCCTGTGAGTCCGCCATGTACGACGCGCTCCGTCCTCTGCTTTTCAAAATGTCTCCCGAAGGATCGCACGATCTGGCGTTGGACCTGATCGGCGCCGCGGGTCGGCTGGGCCTGACGGGCCTCGGTCGGCGGCCGGGCCGGTTGCCGGTGCAGGTCATGGGTCTGGAGTTTCCCAATCCGGTGGGCCTGGCCGCCGGACTCGACAAGAACGGCGCCGCCATCGACGGCTTTGCCGGTCTGGGCTTCGGCTTCATCGAGATCGGTACCGTGACGCCACGGCCGCAGCCGGGCAATCCCAAGCCGCGGCTGTTCCGCCTGGAGCAGGCCGACGCCATCATCAACCGCATGGGTTTCAACAATGCGGGCGTGGATGCCCTGATCGAGCGGGTCAAGGCTGCCCGCTTCCAGGGCGTACTGGGGATCAACATCGGCAAGAACGCCAGTACCCCGGTGGAACGGGCGGTGGACGACTACCTGATCGGTCTGGAGCGGGTCTATGCCCACGCCAGCTACATCACGGTGAACGTGAGCTCGCCCAACACCCCCGGTCTGCGCAGCCTGCAATTCGGCGATGCGCTCAAGAGCCTGCTGGAAGCCCTGCGCCGGCGTCAGGAAGACCTGGCGCTCCAGCACGGTCGGCGGGTGCCCATCGCCATCAAGATCGCCCCGGACCTGACCGATGAAGAGATCGTGCTGACCGCCCAGGCGATTCGCGATGCCGGGATGGACGCCATCATCGCCACCAACACCACCCTGGGCCGGGAAGGGGTGGAGAATCTGCCCTATGCCGCCGAGGCCGGTGGCCTGTCGGGTGCTCCGGTGCGGGAGAAGAGTACCCATGTGGTGCGGGTGCTGGCCGCTGAGCTGGGTGGTCGGCTGCCGATCATCGCGGCGGGCGGGATCCTGTCCGGGGAAGATGCGGCGGAAAAGATCGCGGCGGGCGCCAGTCTGGTGCAGCTCTACAGCGGCTTCATCTATCGCGGACCGGCGTTGATCCGGGAAGCCGTGGATGCGATCGCCGCGGCGCGTCCCTGAGGGGAGGGGGGCTCGCTGGGAGCCCCCGTGGGACCGGGTCCCTGATCCCGGGAGAGGATCTGACTGGAAAGAAACCAGAACGCTGTGGAAGCCCAGGGCTTCCGCTAGTGAAATCGAATTAGCCTGCGGCTTGAAGTTGATTCATGCGTTGAAGACCGGCGGTGCCTACGTAGCCGTCCCATTGGTCGCTACGGCCCTCACGCCAGCCATTGAGCCAGGCCTGCCGGACGGCGTCCTGGGTGAAGGGGCAGAGGTCCCGCGATTTGCCCACAATGCCGTGCTGATAACCACGCTGGAAAGCTCGTTCCATTGGATCACGCTTGAGTCTTCTCATAGGGTAGTGCCCTCGTAGGTTGACTTGCAGATTGTCCATGGCCCGTTGCAGGCCTGGATGCCAGAGCCGGCGTCCTGACATCCGCCCCGCACCTTCGCGCTGCGGGTGGTCAATTACTAACCAAAGGGGCCCTGGCTGGGAACGACCTTTTAGCTATAAGCCGTAATCAAATCGAAATGAAATGGCGATAAACCGCCGCTGGAATGCCGTCACTGCGGCTTGTTGAGACGCAGTCAAACCTTCTCGCGAGGCGCTGTCCTTAACGGTCAATCCGACCAAAGGCAGAAAGCTCCTCGCGCTAACCTATGGATTCAACGATGTCCGCGATGCAACAACTCATCCTCACCTGTCCCAAGGGGCTCGAGACCCTGCTGCTGGAAGAGGCCCAGGGCCTCGGCCTGCAGGAAGCCCGCAGCCAGACCGCGGCGGTGCGCGGCGAGGCGAGTCTCGCGGACGCCTACCGCCTGTGCCTCTGGTCGCGCCTGGCCAACCGGGTGCTGCTGGTGCTGGCCCGTTTCCCGGTGGAAGATCCCCAGGGCCTGTACCTGGGCGTGCACGGTGTGGAATGGGAGGAACATTTGGCCCCCGACGGTACCCTGGCGGTGGGCTTCAGCGGCCAGGGCGCCGGCATCGACAACACCCATTTCGGTGCCCTCAAGGTCAAGGACGCCATCGTCGATCGCCTGCGCGAGCGCACCGGGCTGCGGCCCACGGTCGACAAGATCGCCCCGGACCTGCGTGTCCACCTGCACCTGGAGCGTGGCCAAGCCATCCTCTCGCTGGATCTTTCCGGTCAGAGTCTGCACCAGCGTGGCTATCGCCTGCAGCAGGGCGCCGCGCCGCTCAAGGAAAACCTCGCGGCCGCGGTGCTGATCCGCGCCGGCTGGCCGGCCCTGGCCGCGGCCGGCGGCGCGCTGGCCGACCCCATGTGCGGGGTGGGTACCTTTCTGGTCGAGGCCGGCCTGATGGCGGCGGACATCGCTCCCAACCTGCGCCGCGAGCGCTGGGGCTTCTCCGCCTGGCTGGGCCACGTGCCCGCGCTCTGGCAGCAGCTGCGTCAGGAGGCTGAGGCGCGAGCCGCCGCCGGTCTGGCCAAGGCACCGACCTGGATCCGTGGCTACGAAGCCGATCCGCGACTGATCCAGCCGGCGCGCAACAACATCGAGCGGGCCGGGCTGTCCGAGTGGATCAAGGTCTACCAGGGCGAGGTCGCCAGCTTCGAGCCGCGTCCGGACAAGGGTCAGACCGGCCTGGTGATCTGCAACCCGCCCTATGGCGAGCGCCTGGGCGATGAAGCCAGCCTGCTGTACCTCTATCAGAATCTCGGCGAGCGGCTGCGTCAGGCCTGCCTGGGCTGGCGCGCGGGGGTCTTCACCGGCGCGCCCGAGCTGGGCAAGCGCATGGGCATCCGCAGCCACAAGCAATACGCCTTCTGGAACGGCGCCTTGCCCTGCAAGCTGCTGATGTTCGAGGTCGAGACCCGTCAGTTCGTCACCGGCAGCCGCAACGGCGAGCGTTCGACCACCGACCAGACGGCCGAGCCGGCCAAGCTCAGCGAAGGCGGCCAGATGTTCGCCAATCGCCTGCAGAAGAATCTCAAGCAGCTCGGCAAGTGGGCGCGCAACCAGGGCGTGCAGTGCTATCGCCTCTATGACGCCGACATGCCCGAGTACGCGGTGGCGGTGGATCTCTATGGCGATCGAGTGCATGTGCAGGAATACGCACCGCCGCGCTCCATCGATCCGGAAAAGGCTCAGGCGCGCCTGCTCGATGCCCTGGCGGCCATTCCCCAGGCACTGGACATCGATCCGTCGCGGGTGGTGGTCAAGCGGCGCGAGCGGCAGAGTGGTACCAAGCAGTACGAACGCCAGGCCGCCCAGGGTGAGTTCCTGCAGGTGGAAGAAGCGGGTGCCAAGCTGCTGGTCAACCTCACCGATTACCTGGATACCGGTCTGTTCCTCGATCACCGTCCACTGCGCCTGCGGCTGCGCCAGGAAGCCCAGGGCAAGAGATTCCTCAACCTGTTCTGCTACACCGGAGCCGCCACGGTGCAGGCTGCGGTAGGCGGGGCGCGCAGCACCACCAGCGTCGACCTGTCGCGAACCTATCTGGACTGGGCCCGGCGCAACCTGGCCCTCAACGGCTTCTCCGAGCGGCATCGTCTGGAGCAGGGCGATGTGCTGCACTGGCTGGAAAACGATCGCGGCGAATACGATCTGATCTTCGTCGATCCGCCGACCTTCTCTAACTCCAAGCGTCTGGAAGGGGTATTCGACGTCCAGCGTGATCAGGTCGCCCTGATCGACTCGGCCATGGCCCACCTGAGTCGCAATGGCGTGCTGTACTTCTCCAACAACTTCCGCAAGTTCGAACTGGACGCAGGCCTCGCCGAGCGTTATCGCGTCGAAGAGATCAGCGCCAGCACCCTGGATCCGGATTTCGCGCGCAATCCTAAGATCCATCGCGCCTGGCGGTTCAGCCTGCAATGAGGTCCGCCGCCTGAACTGCCGCTGAACGGGTCGGGCATCGAGCCGTTCAGCCTGTGATCCGGCGCAATCCAGCCTTTTCCCGGCAACACCCGACCCGCCCATGCCGTCCACAATGACGGCGCGGCGCTAGGTCGTGCCTGGCGGGAAGAGGAGGGAAAGGTTCTACAATGCTGGTTTCACTGCAGGCTCTCAGGGCCCTGGCCGCCTGGCTGGTGGTCTTTCATCACTTCATGCAGGTGTTCTTCGATTTCCACGCCGACAGCCTCGGCGGCCATCTGCTCTCCACCCGGGGACAGGTCGGGGTCGATATCTTCTTCGTGCTCAGCGGCTTCGTGATCTACCTGTCCACCGCGGGCCGATCGCTCAGGCGCAGTACCTTCCTCTGGCACCGCATCGCCCGCATCGTCCCGGCCTATTGGCTGTACACCGCGGTGACGGCGCTGATCCTCTATCTGGCCAGCGACGTGATGCCCATCTATGGCGTCGCCGCCCGTGAATTGCTGCTCTCGCTGTTCTTCATTCCCAGCGAGAATCCCGCGGGGTTCGGCCATTATCCGATCCTGCCGGTGGGCTGGACGCTCAACTTCGAGATGCTGTTCTACCTGCTGTTCGCCCTGTCCTTTGGCGTGGCCGAGCGCTGGCGCATCGGCGTGGTCAGCCTGCTGGTGATCCTGGTCAGCCTGGTGCTGGCGCGCGAGTCCTTGGTCAGCAGCTTCTATCGCAATCCGATCATCTTCGAATTCCTGTTGGGCGTGAGCCTGGCCGCGCTCTATCGCCGCGGCGCCCTGCGCGGACCCAGGCCGCTGGCGCTGGCGGCGGCCCTGGCGGCCCTGACCTGCCTGGTGGCCTTTCCGGCCAACCATCCCTGGCGCCTGCTGACCTGGGGCGTGCCCAGTGCGGTCCTGGTGGGCACCTGCGTGATCCTCGAACCCTGGTTCGCCGGCTCGCGCCTGTGCCAGGCGCTGGGCGACTGGTCCTATTCGGTCTACCTGGTGCACGTCATCGTGCTCTGGCTGGGCGACTACTGGCTGCACCAGCAGTGGGGCTTCAGCCCCTACCAGACCCTGGCGGTCTGTCTGCCGGTGATCCTGCTGCTGGCCTGGGGGAGCTACGAATGGATCGAGCGGCGCCTCTCCCGCACCCTGCGCCAGCTGGGCGAACGCCTGGCGGGACGGCGTCCGCAGTGGGTGGCCGGTCAGTAGGACGCGCGTTCGGCGGCGGTGAGTTCGGGCAGCAGGGCCCGACCTTCCGCCGAGGAGCGCTGGGCGGCTTCCAGCAGGGCCATCAGCGCGCAGGCCTGGGCGGGCGGGACGGGATTGGCAGCGCGCCCGGCGAGGGCCTCGACCAGGGCGAGGTAGTAGCGGCGGTGATCGCCCGCCGGCGTCGGCAATGCCTGGCATTCGCCATCGCCGGTGATGAGCCAGCCGGAATCCGGATCCTGGCCCCAGTCCGGACCACCGGGGCGTACGCCGGCCTTGAGCGCGTCTTCCTGGCGATCCGCACCCTGCTTGATCCAGCTGCCCGCGGTACCCTGGGCGAGAAAGCGCGGCACGCCGCCAGCGGCCAGCATCCCGGCTCTCAGGGTCACCTGACGGGTACCGTAGTCCAGTTGCACCTGGAACCAGTCGTCGGTGAGGGCACCGGCGCGTTGCCGCACCAGCTGCGCCTGCAGGCGCTCGGGCAGGCCGAACAGGCAGAGCGCCTGATCCAGCAGGTGGGGGCCGAGGTCGAGCCAGAGGCCACTGCCGGGGAGCGCCGCTTCGCGCCAGCGCGTGCGCACCTCGGGACGAAAGCGCTCGATGCGCGATTCCAGGCTGGTCAGCTCACCCAGGGCGCCACTGGCGAGTACCGCCTGCAGCCCGAGAAAATCACTGTCCCAGCGGCGATTCTGGAACACCGACAGCAACCGGCCGGCCTGTTCGGCTTCCGCGGCCAGTTGCCGGGCTTCGGCGAGGGTAACGGTAAAGGGCTTGTCGACCACCACGTGCTTGCCGGCGGCCAGGGCGGCACTGGCGAGGGGCGCATGGGTCTGGTTGGGCGAGGCGATCACCACCAGGTCGATGGCCGGATCCTGTACGGCGGCCCGGTAGTCCGCGGTGACGCGCACCCCGGGCAGGTCGGTCTGCACGCGCGCGGCATCCCGTGACGCCACCAGCTCCAGGCTGAGTCCGGGAATCGAGCCCAGCAGGGGGCCATGGAAGGTCTGACCGACGAAGCCGTAACCGATCAGGGCGACGCGAAAGGGCGAGGGCATAAGGCATCCTTGTGCCGGGGTGGAAAAGAGCGAGGCCGCTCAGGGAGCGGCCTCGGTTGAACACGGAAACCAGAGGTTGCCCTATTTCAACTCGTGATCGTGAGCCAGCTGCTCCCTTTCGAGAAATTCGTCCTGCCGCAGGGAGTCCTTGAATTCTTCGGAGTCCTCCAGGGCCAGGGGGTCATTGAGTTCGCCGCTGGAAAGACGCTTCTTCTCCAGTTTGCCGGACAGGTGGGTAATAGCCCGCAGCAGCTTGTCCGCCGCGCCTTCCACTGCCAGGTCGAGGGAATCGGCCTTGTGGGTTACCGAGAGCGGCTGGTGCCCCTTGATACGGGCCTCCATCTGGCACCGCTTGTCCTGAGCGCCCGATTTGCCGGCGTTTTCGTCGTTGAGATGCACCTCGACGCGGGTCAGGAGTTCGTCGAAACGATCCAGGCGGTCTTCCACCACGGACGCCACCCAATTCTGCAAACCGGCACTGCTTTCGATGTTGTGATCACTGTTGACTTGGACTTGCATGCGGCTTCCTCTTTTTGACGGGCCTGACCATTGGATGAGGCCGGTCAGGCCGAGGTTCAAGGCTGTTCGTCCGGTGTGCGTGTCACCCGATGTTTCCTTCTGGTAGTGTTGAGACGCGTCGCAACTTTCGAAAAACGACGCTCAGGTCGCGGGTCGCTGGCGTTTTGCCCTTATCCACTGATAATGCGCGACCTTCCATCGTCCGTCGCAGTGGGGATCGTCAATGCCAGATGTGCTCACCCGTGGCCGCAGTTTTGCCCGGCGGCTCTGGCTACCCCGTGCGATAGGTCTGTTGCTCAGCCTCAGTTGCATCGTCTCGGTGCAGATTACCCAGCCGGAGTCCATCGGCCTGTGGCTGCTGCTGCTGGCCAATGCGCTGTGCTGGTCGCCGCTCGCCTACTGGCGCGCCGTCCGCGCGCGCGATCCCTATCGCGTCGAGCTGGGCAATCTGTTGCTGGATTGCGGCTCGGCCGGTTTCTGGGCGGCGAGCATGGGCTTCAATCTCCTGCCCAGCGTGACCCTGCTCGCCATGACCGGTATGAACATGCTCGGTGCTGGCGGCCTGGCGTTCTGGCGCCGGGGGCTGCTCGCGCAGCTGGCGGGTATCCTGGTCGGCCTGGTGGTGCTGCGCCATCCGGTCGCCATCGAGACCTCCACGGCGCAGATCTATGCCTGCCTGCCGATGATCGTCGCCTACCCCTGGGCCCTGGGCCTGGTGAGCTTTCGCCTGGCGCAGCAGCTGTCACGGCGCCAGCAGGAGCTGGAGTTGATCAGCAAGCAGGACGGCATGACCGGCCTGCATAACCGCACCCACTGGGATCAGCTGCTGCAGCGCGAATTCGCCCGCTGCAAGCGCAGTGGCGCCACGGCCAGCCTGGTGATGATCGACCTGGACAACTTCAAGCTGGTCAACGATCGCTTCGGTCATCAGGCCGGGGACGAGATGCTGCGGCAATTTTCCGGCCTGCTGGCCCGGACCATCCGCACCAGCGACCTGGCCGGTCGTTTTGGTGGCGATGAATTCGGTATCCTCTTGCCCGACACCTCGCCCGAACGGGCCCTGGACCTGATTCGACGGCTGCAGGAGCGTTTGCACGAGATGCAGGCGGGCGGCCCCGGCGATCGCCAGAACGTCCGCGTCGGCATGAGCTGCGGCGTCGCCGGATTCGACCGGGCCTACGATGACGTTGCCCACTGGCTGCAGGCCGCCGACTTCGCCCTCTACCGGGCCAAGGCGCAGGGCCGCGGGCGGGCCGAGGTGGCCGATCCCCAAGGAGTGCTGGCATGACCCCGGCGATAGAATTGCTCAAGAAAGCCCAGGTGCCCCACGCGGTGCTGAGCTACCACCATGATCCCAAGGCGGCCTCCTACGGCCTGGAAGCCGTCGAAAAGCTCGGCCTGGCGCCGGAAACGGTGTTCAAGACCCTGTTGGCGGCGAGCGAGAAGCAGGAGTTGCTGGTGGCCATCGTGCCGGTCGCCGGAACCCTGGATCTCAAGGCCCTGGCCCAGGCGGCCGGCGTCAAGAAGCTGGAGATGGCCAAGCCCGACCAGGCCCAGCGCAGCACCGGTTATCTGGTCGGCGGTATCAGTCCGCTGGGACAGAAGAAGCGACTGCGTACCTTCATCGACGGGTCCGCGGCGGAGTTGCCGAGCATCCATGTCAGTGCCGGACGCCGGGGGCTGGAAGTGGCCCTGGCACCTACGGACCTCGCCCGCTTGCTGAATGCGCTCTTCGTGCCGATCGGCAAGGCCTGAGCGCCTGTCTATCGGGTAGCGTGGAAAACCGTCTGGCGTTTTCCACCCCCTCCGCCCGCTAGGCTATTGCGTAGCTCTCACGCAGCTGCTGCCGATAGCGCTGGTAGGCCGCCTCGTACTCGGCGACCCGTGCGGGATCCGGTTCGGCACGGCTGGCCGGGTCCAGGTGCACGCAGCGCTCGGTGAGGCTGTCGAGCGACTCCGGATGACCCTGTTCGCGACTCCAGCACCAGGCGGCCTGCAGCGCGCCACCCAGGGCCGCGGCTTCGCCGTGGACCGGACAGACCACCGGAGTGTTCATCAGATCGGCGATCAGCTGGCGCCACACCGGGCTCCTGGCGCCGCCGCCGATGAGTCTCAGGGTGTCGCCGGGCATGCCCAGGTCGCGTAGCAGGTCGAAACCGTATCTCAGGGCGAAGCTCACTCCCTCGACAACCGCCCGGCACAGGTTGGCGCGGGTGAGGTTGGTGGCGGTGAGGCCATGCAGGCTGGCGGTGGCAGTCGGCAGCGCCGGCACCCGTTCGCCATTGAGGAAGGGCAGCATCAGCACTCCCTCCGCGCCGATGGGCGACTCCGCCACCAGACGGGTGAATTCGGCAAGATCCAAGGCGAGCAACTCGCGGATCTGGCCGCTGGCATTGGTCAGGTTCATGGTGCAGATCAGTGGCAGCCAGCCACCGTTGGACGAGCAGAAGCCCGCCACGGCGGGATGCTCGCTGATACGAGGTTCGTCGGAGTACCCATAGAGGGTGCCCGAGGTGCCCAGGCTCAGGGTGATCTGGCCGGCGCGGCTGTTGCCGGTGCCCAGGGCGCCCATCATGTTGTCGCCGCCACCGCTGGAGACCAGTGCCTGGGCGTTGATGCCCAGTTGGCTGGCGACCTCCGGCCGCAGCCGCCCGACCGGCTGATCGGCTTCGATCAACTCCGGCAGGGCGCGCTCCAGGCGACCACTGGGGTCGATATGGCGCAGCAGCTCCAAGTCATACTGGCGCGTGCGCACATTGAAATAGCCGGTGCCCGAGGCGTCGCCGTATTCGGCCACCGCGCGGCCGGTCAGCCAGAAGTTCAGGTAATCGTGGGGCAGCAGCACCTGGGCGATCTGGTCGAACACCTCCGGGTGCTGCTCTTTGGTCCAGAGCAGTTTGGAGACGGTGTAGCCCGGTGCGATGGCCAGGCCCAGGCGCTCGATGGAGCCCTCCACGCCGCCCAGGTGGTCCAGCAGACGCTGGTTTTCCGGGGTGGATTCGGTGTCGCACCAGAGCTTGGCCGGACGCAGGACCTTGCCGCTGTCGTCGAGCAGTACCAGACCATGCTGCTGGCCGGAGACGCCGACGCCGAGGATGTCCTGGCCGTCGCTGCCGGCCTGCGCCAGGGCGGCGCGGGTGGCCGCCACCAGCGCCCGGATCCAGTCCGCCGGATTCTGCTCGCGGCGACCGTTGGCGGCCTCGGTCAGGGGGTGCGGCGCACTGCCTTCGCCCAGTACCACCCCGCGCTCGACATCCAGGATCACCGCCTTGGTGCCCTGGGTGCCGCAGTCGATCCCGAGAAACTTCATGCCTGGCCGCTCCTTGTTGTTGTTAGGGCTTGTCTGAAAAGTCGACGCTTAGCAGGCAGTTTTCTGCCAAGGCTAGTCGCCGAGCAGGGTCTGCAAGGTGGCGCTGACCCCGTGGGTACGCAAGTTGTACAGCTGCCGCTCGAAGGCGGCAATGAAGGCCGCGGATTTCGGGATGTGCTTACCGAAGATTTCCTCGGCACCCAGCAGGCGCTCGGTGAGGTTCTTCTGATCCTGCACCAGTTCCTCGCAGTAGTTGGCGCGCGGATCGGGAATGCGATAGGTCGCCCCGGTCTCGTCCACGCCCCGCAGATAGACCGCCCAGGCGGCCACTACCAGGGCGGCGCGATCCATGGCCTGGTCGTCTTCGATCAGGCGGTTGATGGCCGGCACGGTGAACTTGGGAAACTTCGACGAGCCATCGGAGCAGACCCGCTCCAGCTGGTCGGCGATGGCGCGATTGGAGAAGCGCTCGATCAGGGTGTCCTTGTACTGGTCGAGATCGATGCCGGGCACCGGTGCCAGCTGCGGGGTCACGTCCTCGTCCATGTAGGCGCGGATGTAGCGCACGAATAGCGGATCGGCCATGGTCTCGTGGACGAAACGGTAGCCCTTGAGGAAGCCGAGGTAGGTCAGCGCCAGATGGCTGCCGTTGAGCAGCTTGATCTTCATTTCCTCGTAGGGGGTGACGTCATCGGTGAACTGGACGCCGACGTCTTCCCAGGCCGGACGACCGGCGACGAACCTGTCTTCCAGCACCCACTGCAGGAAGGGCTCGCAGACCACCGGCCAGGCGTCCTCGACGCCGTGTTCGGCCAGCAGCGCCTCGCGATGGGCGGTACTGGTCATGGGGGTGATGCGATCGACCATGGCATTGGGGAAGCTGACGTGCTCGGCGATCCAGCCGTGCAGTTCTTCGTCCACCAGGGCGGCGTAAGCCAGCAGGGCCTTGCGGGTGACCTGGCCATTGTGCGGAAGGTTGTCGCAGGACATCACGGTGAAGGGCCCGGTGCCCTCGGCGCGGCGCTTGGCCAGGGCCGCCAGCAGGAAGCCGAAGACGCTGCGCGGATCGCCCGGATGCTGCAGGTCGTGCTGGATCTGGGGCAGCTTGAAGTTGAATTCGCCGGTGCTGTCATCCATGCAGTAGCCGCCCTCGGTGATGGTGAGGGAGACGATACGGGTGCTGGGATGGGCCAGCTTGTCGATCAGCGTCTGGGTGCCGTCCTCGGCCAGCAGCATACCGCTGATGGCGCCGACGACGCGCACCTCGGTGTCCGGCTCGTCGGCCAGCACCACCTGGGTGTAGAGATAGTCCTGGCCGGCGAGGGCATCACGCATGGCGCGGTCTTCGGCGCGCAGGCCGACACCGCAGATGCTCCAGTCCAGGTCGCGGCCCTGATTGAGCAGGGCCTCGGTGTAGATGGCCTGGTGCGCGCGGTGGAAGCCGCCGACGCCGATGTGGACGATGCCCTGACGCAGCTGGCAGGCGGCATAGTCGGGCTTGGCGATGTAGTCGGGAAGTTGTTCGAGGTGCTGGCGATTGAGTTTCACGATGGCGATCCTGCAAGGCGGTGCCCCGGGCGCGTGCAGGGCGCCGGGGCAGGAAAGGGGGAGGGGTCAGGCGGCGTTGCGCAGCAGCGGCGCCACGGCGCGGCCCTGTTCGTCGAACAGGTGGCAGAAGTCGACGTCCAGCGCCAGGCGCTGGCGTTCGCCGTAGGCGACGGCGCAGTCACCCGGCACGCGCACGGTCAGCGGCTCCTCGGCCTCGGTGACCATGTGGCAATAGGTGTCGCTGCCCAGGCGTTCGGCCACGTCGCTGATGACCGGCAGCTGGCCGTCGGCGGCCAGGCGCAGGTGTTCCGGGCGAATGCCCAGGGTCACCGGGCTGCCGATCGCGAGGTCGTCACCACGGCGTGGCAGGTGCAGACGCGGACCGGCTGCCAGCTCCACTTCCACGCCCTGGGCGTCGGTGCCCACCACCTTGCCCTTGAAGAAGGCCATCTTCGGCGTACCCAGGAAGCCGGCGACGAAGAGGTTGGCCGGATGGTGATAGAGCTCCAGGGGCGAACCGACCTGTTCGACGCGGCCGCCGTTGAGCACCACCACCTTGGTCGCCAGGGTCATGGCTTCCACCTGGTCGTGGGTCACGTAGATCATGGTGGCCTGCAATTCCTGGTGCAGGCGCGCCAGTTCCAGGCGCATCTGCACGCGCAGGGCGGCGTCCAGGTTGGACAGGGGTTCGTCGAACAGAAAGATCTTCGGCTGGCGGACGATGGCGCGGCCGATGGCCACCCGCTGGCGCTGGCCGCCGGAGAGCTGGCGCGGCTTGCGCTCCAGCAGCGGCGTCAGTTCGAGGATGCGGGCGGCATCGGTGACCTTGCGCTCCACTTCCTGCTTGTCGATCTTGGCCAGATCGAGGGCGAAGGACAGATTCTTGCGCACGCTCATGTGCGGATAGAGGGCATAGGTCTGGAACACCATGGCCAGGTCACGCTTGGCCGGCGACACCTCGGTGATGTCGCGACCGTCCAGTTCCAGGGTGCCGCTGCTGACCTCTTCCAGGCCGGCGATGAGGCGCAGCAGGGTGGACTTGCCGCACCCGGACGGGCCGACGAAGACCACGAATTCGCGGTCGTTGATATCGAGGTCGACGCCCTTGATGATTTCCAGCGAGTCGAAGCCCTTGCGCAGGCTGCGGATTTTCAGATTGGCCATGACAGGAGTCCTCTTGTTCTTATTTCACCGCGCCGAACGACAGGCCGCGGACGAGTTGTTTCTGGCTGATCCAGCCAAAGATCAGGATGGGTGCGCAGGCCAGCGTCGAGACGGCCGACAGCTTGGCCCAGAACAGTCCCTGGGGACTGGAGTAGGAGGCGATCAGCGCGGTCAGGGGGGCGGCGTTGGACGAGGTCAGGTTCAGCGACCAGAAGGCCTCGTTCCAGCAGAGGATCAGCGACAGCAGCATGGTCGAGGCGATGCCGCCCTTGGCGATCGGCAGCAGCACCCGGACGATTTCCTGGTAGGTGGTGGCGCCATCCAGGCGCGCGGCCTCGAGGATGTCCTTGGGGATGTCCTTGAAGTAGGTGTAGACCATCCAGACCACGATCGGCAGGTTGATCAGGGTGTAGATGGCGATCAGCAGCAGCCGGCTGTCGAGCAGTTCGAACTGCTTGGCCAGTAGGTAGATGGGCACCAGTACGCCCACCGCCGGCAGCATCTTGGTGGACAGCATCCACAGCAGCAGGCGCTGGGTGTTCTTGGTTTCGTGGAAGGCCATGGAATAGGCCGCCGGCAGCGCCAGCAGCAGGCTCAGCAGGGTGGCGCCAAAGGAGATCACCACCGAGTTCAGCGCGAAGTGGAAGTAGTCGCTGCGTGCCTGGATGGTCAGGTAGTTCTCCAGCGTGGGCGTGAAGAAGAACTGCGGGGGAGTGGCGAAGGCGTCGATCTCGGTCTTGAAGCTGGTCAGCACCATCCAGAAGATCGGGAAGAACAGCACCAGGGCCACCAGCCAGGCGAGCAGGCCCAGCAGCAGGCTCTGTAGGCGCCGGGATTGCTTGAGCGTCAGCATGTCAGGGTCCTCACTGTTGGGTCAGGTTCTTGCCGAGCATCCGCACCAGGATGATGGCGGCGATGTTGGCGATGAGCACGGCGATCAGGCCGCCGGCGGAGGCCAGGCCGACGTCGAACTGCAGCAGGGCCTGGTTGTAGATCAGATAGGCGAGGTTGGTGGAGGCGAAGCCCGGACCGCCACTGGTGGTGGTGTAGATCTCGGCGAACACCGACAGCAGGAAGATCGTCTCGATCATCACCACCACGGCGATGGGCCGCGCCAGGTGCGGCAGGGTCAGGTGCCAGAAGATGGCGAGCGGCCCGGCGCCGTCCAGGCGGGCCGCTTCCTTCTGCTCCTGATCCAGCGACTGCATGGCGGTCATCAGGATGAGAATGGCGAAGGGCAGCCACTGCCAGGACACGATTAGGATGATCGACAGCAGCGGATGGGTGGCCAGCCAGTCCACCGGGGTGGCGCCGAAGAGTTTCCAGACCGCGGCGAGAATGCCGGAAACCGGATGGAAGATCAGGTTCTTCCAGATCAGGGCGCTGACCGTGGGCATGATGAAGAACGGCGAGATCAGCAGGACGCGGACGATGCCGCGGCCAAGAAACTCGCTGGCTTCCAGCAGCGCCGAGATCAGCACGCCGAAGACCACGCTGATCAGCAGCACGCTGCCCACCAGCAGCAGGGTGTTGCTCATGCCGGGCCAGAAGCCGGCATCGGTGACGAAGTATTCGAAGTTTTCCAGGCCGACAAAGGCGTGTTCGCCCGGATAGAGCAGGTTGTAGCGGATCAGCGAGAACCAGATGGTCATGCCCAGGGGCACCAGCATCCACACCAGCAGCAGAGCCACCGAAGGACTGATCAGGAACCAGCCGGGGCCGGCACGACGGCGTTGACGACGGGCGGGAGCGGCAGGGGTTTCGACGGCGGGCGTCTTGAGGGTGGAGGTCTGCATGGCGATGCTCCGCAAGGCAGTGGGCCGTGACGAGGCACTGGCGTCTCGCGACGCCAGCGACGGATCAGGCAGGAAAAGCCGCTAGGCCTGGGTCCGCGGGGTGCGGACCCAGAGCTCCAGCGCTACTTGGGATAGCCGGCGCGCTTCATTTCCCGGGCGGTGGACTGCTGCGCCGCCTGCAGGGCCTGCTCGACCGACATCTGCCCGGTGAGGGCCGCGGCGAACAGCTTGCCTACCGAGGTGCCGATGGCCTGAAACTCGGGGATGGTCACGTACTGGATGCCCACATAGGGCACCGGCTTGGCCGAGGGATGGGCCGGGTCGGCGTGCTGCAGCATGTCCAGCGAGACCTTGGCGAAGGGCGCCGCGTCCATGTAGGCCTGGCTGTAGGTGGATTTGCGGGTACCCGGCGGCACGTTGGCGATGCCGTCCTTGTCCGCGACCAGCTTGGCGTAGTCCTTGGAGGTGGCCCAGGTCACGAAGGTCTTGGCGGCATCCTTGTGCTTGGAGGACGTCGGGATACCCAAGGACCAGGCGTACAACCAGGAGGAGCCCTTGTCGGTGACCTCGCGCGGCGAGCCGGCGAAGCCGACGCTGTCGGCGACCTTGCTCTGGCTCTTGTCCATGGTGAAGGAGCCGGCGACGCTGGCATCGACCCAGATGGCGCACTTGCCGCTGTTGAACAGCGCCAGGTTCTCGTTGAAGCCGTTACTGGAGGCGCCGGGCGGGCCGTACTTCTTCATGTTGGTGACGTAGTAGTTGGCCGCCGCGGTCCATTCCGGACCGGTGAATTCCGGTTGCCACTTCTCGTCGAACCAGCGCGCGCCGAAGGCGTTGGCCATGGTGGTGACCAGGGCCATGTTCTCGCCCCAGCCGGCCTTGCCTCTCAGGCAGAGACCGTACTGGTCCTTGTCCGGCTGGTGCAGCTTGCCGGCGAACTCGGCGATCTGGGTCCAGGTGGGCTGGGCGGGCATGGTCAGCCCAGCCTGCTGGAACAGGTCCTTGCGGTAATAGGTGATGGAGCTTTCGGCATAGAAGGGCAGCGCATAGAGGGTGCCCTTGACTGACAGGCCTTCGCGAACCGACGGGAAGAGGTCGTCCAGGTCGTAGTTGGCGGGCAGGTCCTTCATGGGCTCCAGCCAGTTCTGAGCGCCCCAGAGGCCAGTCTCGTACATGCCGATGGTCAGGACGTCGAACTGACCGCCCTGGGTGGCGATGTCGGTGGTCAGGCGCTGGCGCAGCACGTTTTCCTCGAGCACCACCCAGTTGAGCTTGATGTCGGGGTGCTGTTCTTCGAAGGTCTTGGACAGCCGCTGCATGCGGATCATGTCGCTGTTGTTGACGGTGGCGATGGTGACCGTTTCAGCGGCCTGGAGGACCAGCGAGAAGGTCAGGCCTGCAGAGAGGGTGACAGCGGACAATAAAAGCGCTTTTGGTGTTGTTTTCATCTTGCACTCCGCGTCCTGTGCAACTGCAGCAGACGCTTTTCTTGTTGTTGTAACCCACCACGCGGCCGGCTGTGACGGCCTTTGCAGCGGAAGCCACGGACCGATTACAGCCCGTTGCCGCCTGGGAAACAAATGCTGGGAGACACCAAAATCGGTATTTTTTTGCACATCCTCGCAAGGCTGCGTGGGACGTTCGATCCGGCCGGCGGCTCTGCCTAGAGACTTTCCGCCTTGACCTTGGTGATGCCGTCCTCGCGATAAAGCTGCAAGGTTCCGGGGGTGGATTCGATCACGCGCTCGTTTTCGATGAGGAAGGAATAGACCGGCGTCGCGCTGCCCGGGGCGCGCAGGTTGCGATATTCGTAGACCACCAGGCGATCGAGCTGCGCGACCCGCTGCGGCGAGCCGAAACTCTGCCGAAGTTGTTCCTGGGTACGACCGCCGAATTGCGACGGATCGGCCGGAGGCGGGGTCGGAGCCGAGCTGCAGGCCGACAGGGCGGCGAACAGGAGAAGGGACAGGCGTTTCATGACGGCTCCGCGTGCAGGTTGAAAGGGCAGAGGAATTGAGCTGCCCGTAGAACCAGACGGACCTGCAAAAAAGCGATTCATTCCCTGGGTGGGATCAAAAAGCATACGAATAGGAAACCATCCGTCGACATCAATCTAACGGACTAGAATACCCAGCGTTGCTCTTGCGCAAAGGTCCGATGTTCGTTCAGCCAGCGGGCGCTATTGGCCGGCTGCCGACTGTCACGCGGTTGGGCGTCAGTTTGGGTAGAGATGGCATCGCTACTCGCGAGGGGGACCTGAAGGGTGAGGTCCGCCAGCTTGAGCGGGGGTAGCGCGGGGAGGGAAGCAGCTTCGCCATTGAAGGCGACGAAGGTCACGATGACGCTGGCCAGAATACGAATTCCCATTCCTTGGGGCTCCTGGTAGATCCAAAGCGCGAATCTACCATTCCACTGCCTATTTGGTTCCCGGTTAGTCTGACGTTAATGCGTATTTGTGACCCTGTTCGTTATCCGGATGGCCCATGGATCACGCCCTTGGCGGGCCTAGGTCGAGCCACTCAGGCGACAGGTATCGCTTCTCGGTGCTTGGCCGCCAGATAGGCGAAAAGCGGTGAGCAATCCGACACCAGGCTGACCAGGGTCTGGCCTTCCGCGGGCTCCTGCCGCAACAGCACCTTTTCGCCTCGCGCATTGAGATAGAGGGTGTATTCCGGCGTGCTGGACTGGGCGATGAATCCTTCACCCATCAGGGCGCTGCCCAGGGCCATCCGCTGCGGCAGGTCGCAGTTGCCCTGCCACTGGAAGGCACGAATGCCAAGGTTTTCCAGGGTTTCGGCAACGGCGCAATCGATGCTCAACGGCGGATGGTCGAAGAGCGGAAATTCTCGCGACAGCAACTCGAGGTGGCGTTCCAGACCTTCGAAATGCTGTCTGGGAATCAGTCGCCGCAACTGCTGCAGCTGACCATTGCCGTGGAATAGCGAAGTTTGTGCGGTCATGGCGTCCTCCCGGTACAACGAGCACTCAACTGTTCTGACGGCGGCGGGCGGATTTGGTGCGGTCCGTCGCTGCATTTCGCCATCCTGAGTGCCAATACCCGACAGCCTGCGCCGCGGAGATGACACAGCCATGAACAGGGGCTTCTAGTCGGACCTTTGTCGCCATCGGCAGAATCTGGCCAGGGCGCGGCCGCGGCCTGGCCAAGGTCAGCGGCAATGGCGCTGACGGGCAGGATCGCGGCTATTCTTTTCCACCGGTGGAACTGGCACCCTGACGCCTTTTCCCGTTCCAGGAGCGCCCATGACCGCTATCGCCCCCGCCATCGCCGAACGCTACCGCGCTGTCCAGGACATCGCCCGGGAAGCGGCGCAACTCGGCCTCGACTTCTATCGCCGGCGCGGTGCGCTGCAGGTGGACCACAAGGGCAGCGACCTGCAGGACGTGGTGAGCATCGCCGACAAGACCCTGGAGGAGCTCATCCGCCAGCGCCTGAGCGAGCGCTTTCCAGAGGACGGCCTGCTGGGCGAGGAGGGCGGCGCCACCGACCTGTCCGCGCCCTTCCTCTGGGTCATAGACCCCATCGACGGCACCGCGCCCTTTCTCAACGGCCTGCACAACTGGTGCGTGTCCATTGGCCTGCTGCACGAGGGCGAGCCCTTGCTCGGCGCCATCATGGATCCGAATCACGATGAGCTCTTCCATGGCCTGCGCGGGCACGGCGCCTTTGTCAACGACCAGCCGCTGCGCGTCCATGCGGCCACCGAGATCCGCCAGGGCCTGACCGGACTGGGTACCACCCACAGACGCGGCAAGGAACACTTCCTGCCGTTCGTGACCGGTCTGCTGGCCGAGGGAGGGCAATTCTTCCGCAATGGCTCGGGCGCCCTCATGACCGCCTATGTCGCCGCCGGCCGGCTGATCGGTTACTACGAGACCCTGATCCATGGCTGGGACTGCCTGGCGGGCCTGGTCCTGATCCGCGAGGCGGGGGGGCGCCACAATGCCTTCCTGCGCAACGACGGCCTGGTCAATGGCAATCCCCTGCTGGTGGCGGCGCCAGGCGTCTACGACCAGCTCGCCGCGCTGGTCGGGCCGTCGCTGGACGGTTGAGCGAAACGACCCGGAAGCGCTCGCCGTTCAATGCCCGGAGGAATGCCGATGAAAGATCGAACCAGGACGGTGCTGTTCGCGGCCACCCTGTTGCTGCCCGGCCTGGCTGTGGCCGCCGACGGCGGCTGCGCGGCGAAGCGCCTGACGCTGGAGCGGCAGATCGCCCAGGCGCAGGCGCAAGGCGATGCAGGGCGGCTGGCCGGGTTGCGGCGGGCTCTTGCCGCGGTGCAGGCGCATTGCACCGACGCCGGCCTGCGCCAGCAGCGGCTGGACGTCATCCAGGCCCGTAGCCGCGAGGTGGCCGAGCGAGAACGGGATCTGCGCAGCGCCCAGGCCAAGGGCAACGCCGAGAAGATCCAGGCGCGCAGCCGAAAGCTGGCCGAGGCGCGCCGTGAACTGGAAGAGGCTCGCGCCAGGGCGAACCGCTGAGCGATCTCAGCGCCTTTCCTTGCGATAGATGCTCGGCTTCCAGTAGTCCTTGAGCAGCAGGTGCAAAGGGCCGCGCCAGCCGCGCTTGCGCAACTGCCAGGCGATCAGCACGTTCATGATGCCGTGCCCCAGCAGCAGTACCGAACCGTGGCGTTCGGCCAGTTCGATGAGGCGATCGGCCGCCTGGCCAGCGCGCACCGACGAGCTGCCGATGGATTCGGTATGGGCGGCGAAACCCAGGAACCAGGCGGATCTGAACAGCAGGCGCCAGGCCTTGACCGGCAGTCGCGGCGTATCCAGCTCCAGATAGGGCAGGTGGGCTTCGGCATAGTGGTCATCCACCGGGCTGCCGGGGCGCCCCAGCAGGTACTCGAGCGAGCGCACGCAGCGACTCAGGGGACTGCTCACCACATAACCCGCCTCTTGCGCCAGCCGCCGCGTCTCCGCGGGCTCCTGGCCTGCGGGCACCGGCGCCTTCTGGTAGCGCGCGACCCAATCCTTCATCTCCCTTGGCGTGCAGCGGGCCTTGCTGGATAGATCGGGCTTGCCGTGACGGACCAGAATGATCTGCATGAAAGGTAACCTGGGAAAGATTGCTCACTAGACCGCTGCCGACGCCGTTCGTCCCGCGGAGGCGTGATGGCATGGGTAGTGGCCAGGTGCCATTCGTACTACTTTGCATGCCGCCTGGCTTGTTTATCTGGTAGAAGGTGACTGGGTTCACGAGTCTGGAGCCCTGACCGCTGCGCAGCAGGCCGCTTCAAGGTGCCATCCGAGGTCCTGCCGGCAATCCGTCGCCCCCACGGCGGCCACGCCCTTCCATCCAGGGACCAGGAAAGCATGAAGACAATACTGTTCGCATTGGCGCTGCTCGGGCTGCAATTGCTGGGGTCTGCGCCGGTCACGGCCGCGGAAGAGGCGCATGTGGCGCTGATCAAGAGCGTCTCGGGCAGCGTCAAGGTACTGCGCCAGAATGCCACCCTGGACGCCCAGGCCGGCACCACCCTGGAGGTGGCCGATCGCTTGCAGGCCGGTCCGGACGCTACCGCCGCCATCGTCTTTCTCGACGGCACCCTGCTCACTCTGGGCAGCAACGCCGATGTGCAATTGCGTGACTATCTCTTCGAGCCCAAGCGCAGTCGCTATGGCTTCTCGCTGTACCTGACCAAGGGCTCCGCCATCTACTCGTCCGGCAAGATCGGCAAGGTCGCTCCCGACACGGTCAAGATCGAAACGCCGACCGCTACCATCGGCGTGCGCGGCACCCGCTTCCTGGTCCAGGCCCAATGAACGCGGTGGTCGCGGTCGCGTCCACTGGGCGCCTGCTGCTGAGCGTGCTGTTGTCCGCGCTGCTGCTGGGCGGCTGTGCCAGCCCGCCGCCGCCGCAGACGCGGGTCATCCTCATGCCCGATGAAGACGGCCATGTCGGCGCCGTTTCGGTGACCAGCCCGGCGGGTCGCCAGGCCATCGACCAAGGCTTCGGCGAGGTCACGGTGGGCGCACCAGGGCAGGCGCCGACCGCTGTGCAGACGGTGGCCCAACCGCTTTTCGAGCAGCAGCATCGACAGGTGCTGGCGGCTCAGCCGTCGCCGCCGAAGACCTACATTCTCAACTTCCTCTCCGACAGCATGGAGCTCACGCCGCAGTCCAAGGCGCTGCTGCCCGAGGTGCTGGAAACGGCGCGGCAGCGTATCCCCACGGAAATTTCGGTATTCGGCCATGCGGATGGCTCGGGGGCGCCTTCCTACAACCTCGACCTCTCGGGCCAGCGTGCCCGCAAGGTCGCCGGTCTGCTGCAACGGCTCGATCCCAAGTTGCGTATCAATGTCGAATTCTTCGGCGATACCGTGCCCCTGGTACCGACCCGTCCCGGCAAATCCGAGCCGCGCAACCGGCGTGTCGAAGTCCTGATTCTCTAGGTTCGCGGGCATGAACTCCGTTGCGACCCTGCTGCGCCGGCGCGCGCCCTGGATGTTCCTGGTCAGCCTGGGGCTGTCGCTGGCCTTCGGCCTCGCTGCCCTGGCGCAGTTGCCGCCGCTGCAGTACCTCGACCGCCTGGCCTACGACCAGCTCAGTCGCCTTGCGGCCAGCACCGAGGATGCCACGGATGTCCAGGTGGTCAGCATCGACGAGGCGAGTCTGGCGGCGCTCGGGCAATGGCCCTGGCCCCGCTACCGGGTCGCTCAGCTGCTCTCGCGGATCGCCGAGGCCGAGCCGGCGGCGATCGCCGTGGATGTCCTGTTCAGCGAGCCGGACCGGACCTCGCTCAAGGCCTTGCAGCAGAGTTTCCGCGACGACTTCGGTGTGGACCTGAGCTTTTCCGGGGTGCCTGCGGAATTGCAGGACAATGACGGTTATCTCGGCTACGTCATGGGGCAGACGGGGGCCGTCGGTGCCCGTTTCTTCTTTCTTGATCTGCAGCAGCCCGTCTCCGGCGGACTGCGGCCAGGCGTCGGCTTCACCGGCGCCCTCGACGCCCTGCAGCTGCCCGCAGCCAGCGGCGCGCTGGACAACGTGGCCCCCATCGCCAGCCAGATGCGCTTCAGTGGCTTCATCAACAGCCAGCGTGACAGCGATGGCATCCTGCGGCGCGTCCCCCTGCTGCTCAGTCATCAGGGCATCCTCCATCCGAGTCTGGCACTGGCCGCCACCCTGCGCGCCCTGGGGCTGAACGAGGCGGTGGTGGAGAGCGGCCTTGCCGGGCCGACGCTGCGACTCGGCGATCACCGGCTGCCACTCGATCGCGAAGGCCAGGCGCTACTGCGGCTGCACGGCGGGGCCGAGCACTATCCGGAGGTCTCGGCAGTCGCGGTGCTCAGCGGCGCGGTGGCCCCGGCCACCCTCAAGGGCAAGGTCGTCTTCGTCGGCGTCTCGGCCGCAGGCTTCAACGACCTGCACACGACGGCGCTGGGCCAGATCTTTTCCGGCGTCAGGCTGCAGGCGGCCCTGACCCAGGACCTGCTGGACGATGCCCTGGTACGGATTCCCCAGTTCGCCGGCGTGCTGCAGCTGGTGCTTTGCCTGACCGGCGGCCTGCTGCTCGCCATTGGCTTTCTCTTCAATCGCAGTCAGCGTCGCTTCGCCCTGTTGGCGGCCACCTTGATCGTCCTGCCGCAACTGCTGGGCGCCTGGCTGTTCGTTCGCCATGACGTTTTCCTGCCGCTGGCCGCGCCCCTGCTGCTGGTGGCGATGCTCTCGGCGCTGGCGCTGATCACCCGGATCATCCTGGCGCGCCAGCACGAAGAGCGCTGGCGCCGGCAGCTGGAACGCTCGCGCCAGGTCACCATCGAGTCCATGGCGGCGGTCGCCGAGACCCGGGATCCCGAGACCGGTGCCCATATCAAGCGCACCCAGTACTACGTCCGCGCCATCGCCGAGCAGTTGCGGCAGTCCGGTCACGCGCCGGAGCAGCTCACGCCCGATTACATCAAGCTGCTGTTCCTGTCCGCCCCCCTGCACGACATCGGCAAGGTCGGGGTGCCGGATGCCATCCTGCTCAAGCCCGGCCGGCTGACGCCGGAGGAGATGCAGGTGATGCAGCGGCATGCCGAATTCGGTCGGCAGATCATCCTCAGCACGGCCAGCCATCTGGAGGATGACAACTTCCTCGCGCTGGCCGCCGAGATCGCCAGCACCCATCACGAGAAGTGGGATGGCAGCGGCTATCCCAACGGATTGTCCGGTACCGGCATCCCGCTGGCCGGCCGGATCATGGCGGTGGCCGATATCTACGACGCCCTGATCAGTCGGCGCTGCTACAAGGAGCCGTTCAGCCATGCCGACTCACTGCAGATGATGCGCGAGATGCGCGGCAGCACCTTCGATCCCCAGGTGCTCGATGCCTTCCTGGCCATCGAGCCGCAGATCTGCGCCATCGCCCAGCGCTTTCACGATGAGGGAGTGGGCGGCACCAGGCGGCTGGTTTGAACCGGCCCGCCGCCATCTGCGGCTTCCCCAGCCCTCTATTTCCAATTCCGCCCTCACAACACCGACAAACCACCGCTCGCGCAACAGCTTTGCCCACTGCCGCGCAAGGTAGGCAGGGCAGTCCCTGTTTCCTTGAAACATTTCCTCGAAAATAGTCAGGGCCGGGCGATGGAAGGCAGACGCCGGCAGAGTAGCGTCCTTGAGCGCTTCCTCAAGGTAATCGACTGATTTGCGTTCGCTTATGATATTAATTTGCATTTACAGATGCATCCAGGTTGCATAGCCTGCGTTCCGCCGCGCAACGGCATCGGATACCGGTCCCTGGAAAGCTTCCAGCGAGTCCTTACGTGGGGTACGGACGGGTCGGTGTTTCCCTAGAGGACGACCAACGACATGCAGCTCTTCTCCCTGCGCCTTCTCGCGCTTTCCGTCTCCCTGGGCGTGGCGACCCTCGCCCAGGCCGCTCCCGTGGCACTGTCGCAGCCGGCGCAGCCGCTGGCTGATGCCTTGCAGAGTTTCGCGCGCGCGAGTGGCTTCCAGGTGAACTACGATCCCGCCGCCCTGGTAGGCAAGCGAGCCCCGGCCCTGGCGGGGCGGATGGAGCCGGATGTCGCTCTGCAGCGCCTGCTGGCGGGCAGTGGCCTGGCGGCCTCGGTCAGCGGCTCGATCGCGACCGTCGCCCCGGTGGCCACCCAGGCGGCGGCCGGCAGCGTGGCGCTGGAGGCCACCACCATCAGCGCGGACGATGGCTCCCTGACGGGCCGGACGACCACCGAAGGGACACGCTCCTACACCACCGGCGCCATGAGCACCTCCACCGGCCTGCCCCTGTCGATCCGGGAGACGCCGCAGTCGGTGAGCGTCATCACCCGGCAGCGCATGGAGGACCAGGGCATGACCGACCTCAACGATGTGGTCAGATACGCCCCGGGTGTAACGCTGCGCAAATTCGGCGGCGACCGCCAGGAATTCCTCTCCCGCGGCTTCCGCATCGACAACGTCATGTACGACGGCCTGCCCACCACGGCCGGGACCTTCACCCTCGACAGTCTGTCCTCGGCCGATCTGTCCATCTACGACCGTGTCGAGGTGGTCCGCGGCGCCACCGGCCTGATGACCGGCGCCGGCGATCCTTCGGCCACCCTGAATCTGGTGCGCAAGCGCCCGACCGCCTTTCCCCAGGTCAGCGTCACCACCAGCGCCGGCAGCTGGGACCGCTACCGTACCGAGGTCGACGCCTCCAACAAGCTCAACGAAGCCGGCACCCTGCGCGGTCGCGCCGTGGCCGCCTACGAGGACGGCCATAGCTTCCAGGACGTGCGCGAGCGCAAGCGCCAGACCTTCTATGGCGTCCTCGAAGCGGATCTCAGCGACGCCACCACCTGGACCATCGGTGCGTCCAAGCAGCGTGAGGACAAGACCTCCGACTGGGGCAGCCTGCCCAGCGGTCCCAATGGGGAAAACCTGCACCTCTCACGTTCCACCTTCCTGAGCGGCGACTGGGCCTACTGGGATCAGGACAACTACACCCTGTTCTCCGACATCACCCACACCTTCGACAACGGCTGGAAGGCCAAGCTGGCGGCGCAGCAGGTCTGGGCCAATTCGGATACCTACTCCAACTACCTGACGTCCACGGCCGCGGACTTTAGCTACGGTTCGGTCAGTGACTTGGGTACCGCCTCCGGCGCCTATCGCACCGATTCCGATCAGCTCAACCTTGATGCCTCGGTGAGCGGGCCCTTTCAGTTGCTGGGTCGCGAGCACGAACTGATGGCCGGGATCAGTCGGCGGCAGGACAAGTTCTATCAGCGTGGCGGCTACTCGGGTGCCACTCCGGTGGACATCTACAACTTCCGCCCCAGCAGCATCGTCAAACCGGCCAAGGACACGCTGACGCCCTATGCCAGCAAGAACACCACCACCGAAGAGGCGGTGTATGCGGCAGCGCGCTTCAATCCGGTGGACCCGCTGCACGTCATCGTCGGGGGACGGGTCAGCTGGTATGACTTCGACAACCTTTACAGCGACAACGACTACAAGGCCACCCGCGAAGTTACGCCCTATGCCGGCATCATCTACGACCTGAACGACACCTATTCGGTCTATGCCAGCTATACCGAGATCTTCAAGCCGCAAAGCGAGCAGAACTCCGGGGGGGCGGTCCTGGAGCCCATGACTGGCAGAAGCTACGAGATCGGTCTCAAGGGTGCCTATTTCGATGGCGCGCTGAATGCCTCCGTGGCGCTGTTCGACACCATCCAGGAGAATCGTGCCTACCTGCCAGCCAACCAGGCCACCTTCTGCCCTGGCTACCCCGCGCAGAGCTGTTACAGCGCTGCGGGCGAGGTCCGCAGTCGCGGTATCGACGCGGAAATCTCCGGCCAGCTGACGCCAAACTGGCAGGCGTCCGCGGCCTATACCCTGGTCCTCAGCCAATACACCAAGGATGTCACCTACGAGGATCGCCGCTTCGCGCCCGAGCAGCCCAAGCACCTGTTCAAGGCCGCCACCAGCTATCAACTCACGGGCAACCTGAGCAACTGGCGTATCGGTGCCGATCTGCAGGCTCAGAGCGAGACCTTCGAGCGTGTCGGCACCGGCGAAGCCAAGCAGGATAGCTATGCCCTGGTGGGTCTGATGGCCGGCTACCGCTTCAATGAGCACTGGGATGGCCGGGTCAACTTCAACAACATCTTCGACGAGAAGTACTGGCAGGGCATCCCGACGGGTACCGGAAGTGGCACCTACGGCGATCCCCGCAACGTCATGCTCAGCTTGAAATGGACGCTGTAACCGGCAAGTGAATCGCGCGCTTCGCCCTTGTCCGATCCCCCGGACCTGGGCGAAGCTGCGGACTTCCGCGAAGGAGTGCCGCCCATGTCCAGCTCGCTCGTCCACCTGGAACGCTATGCCGATCGTCACGCCGAGGGCCTGGCCGCCCTCTATGGCGATCCGGCGGTGGCGCGGCAGGTGCTGCAATTGCCCTATCAGACCGCCGAGCAATGGCGGCAGCGGCAGAGTGCCGAGCGCGAGGGCCGGGTCGCGCTGGTCGCCCTGCAGCAGGGGCGGGTCGTGGGCAGCGCCAGTCTCGAACAGCAGCCGCGCATTCGCCGCCAGCACTGTGGTGCCCTCGGCATGGGCGTGGCCCGGGATTGCCAGGGGCAGGGCATAGGCACCCAGCTGCTGACGGCCCTGCTCGACCTCGCCGACAACTGGATGAATCTGCAACGGGTGGAGTTGACCGTCTTCAGCGACAACGAACCGGCCCTGGCGCTCTATCGCAAGCTCGGTTTCGAAGAAGAAGGTCTGCTGCGGGGCTATGCCCTGCGCGATGGCGTATTTACCGACGTCTACAGCATGGCGCGCTTCAAACCCTGATCCAGGTGTATGAGAGAAACTTGAGTTCATCACAAGAAACCTGAGTTTGTTTCATGCGTCGTGCGAGAAGACAATCTCCACCCTGTCAGGTGGAGGTGTGCAATGGTCAAGATTCATTCCCAGGGTTCTGCGCGGAGCGAGCAACAGGGTGACGCGTCCCTGGCGTCTCTCGACGATTGCGAGCGTGTTGCCCTGATCGCCCAGGGACGCCAGCAGCGTCAGCACGCGTGGCGTGCCCAGCAAGCGGCAGGTTGTGAGTGGCTCGCGGTAGGCGACTTTGGCTGGGGCGATCGGGTGCTGGCGCATTCCTATCTGGTAGGCGCTGCCGCCCATCTCGAGCCGGCGGACGATCACGGTTTCGCCGGCAGTTGTCAGGTTCCCGTATTCACCTCAGGCCAGGCCTTTGCCATCGGCTGGGAACGGCTGTTCGACGAGGTCGCCGAGGCCCAGGCGCTCGGTCTGGCCGTCAAGCCGCTAATCCTCGGGCCGCTGAGCTATCTGTGGCTCGGTCGCTCGCTCGATCCCGCCGTCGACCGACTGGAGCTGCTGGAAGCGCTGCTGCCGGTCTATGGCGAAATCTTCGCGCGGTTGGCCGCCCAGGGCGTGGAATGGGTCCAGCTCGACGAGCCGCTGCTGGCGCTGGAGCTGCCGCTGGCCTGGCGTACCGCCTTCGAAAGGGCCTACAACCTGCTGCAGCGCGAGCCGCTGAAGAAGCTGCTGGGCGTGCGTCACGGTGAGTTGATCGACAACCTGGGCCTGGCTGCCGCTCTGCCGGTGGAGGGGCTGCATGTGGACTGGCCGCGTTCGGTCCAGGCCCAGCAGGGTCTGCTCGATCGGCTGCCGGCCTACAAGACGCTGTCGCTGGGTCTGGTCGAAGACATCGAGGCCGGGCAGATCGGCCGGCAGCGGCGGCTGCAATTCGCCCAGCAGATCGGCGAACGCCTGCAGGAGCGCCTCTGGCTGTCGCCCGCGGTCTTGTCCGAGGATGCCGACAGGGCCCAGGCCGCTGCTCTGACAGCCGAATTCAACGCACTGGTGCGGACCGCTCGCCAGGCAGCCGTGGACACGCCGGTAGCGTCCAGGGAACAGCCCTGGTCGGCGATCGAAGCGGCCCTGGCCAAGCTGGGCGCCGCCCAGTCCGGGCTGGTGTCGTCCTGAATCAGCGGTGGGCGGTCAGCAGCAGACCGCCTGCGCCGGCAAAGAAGGCTCCGGTAGCCTGATTGAGGCGGCGGACCCCGCGGGGTCCGCGGATGAAGCGGCGGATCTGCCGGCCGAACAGACCATAGACGAAGGCCGCGACCATTTCCGCGAACAGATGGGTGCCACCCAGGTAGACGAACTGCTGGGTCGTCGGCTGAGTGGGGTCGATGAACTGCGGAAAGACCGCGGCGAACAGCAGGATCGCCTTGGGATTGCTGATGCCGATGAGGAATTCCTGCAGCATCAGCCGGTGCAGCGCCCGCGGTTGCGCCGCGCCGCCCTCGGTCAGGTCCAGGCCGTCGAAGGCCCGGCTGCGCCAGCTCTTCACGCCGAGGTAGAGCAGGTAGAGCGCGCCGATCCACTTGATGACGGTGAAGGCCGTCTCCGAAGCCAGCAGCATGGCGCCCAGGCCCACCGCGGAGATCACCAGGAAGATCACGAAGGCCACATCGCGACCCAGGGCCGCCAAGCCCGCGGTCAGCGCGCCATGGCGGATGCCGTTGCCGAGCGAGCAGAAGTTGTTGGGGCCGGGGGTCAGGGCGATGAGCAGGGCGACCGGAAAGAACAGCAGGGCATCGACGAGGTTCATGGCGGTCGCCTGGCGCGCCACGCAGGCGCTGCAGAGGAGGGTGGTCGGCTATTTAAACCGTCTTTCCACGCCTTTCTCCACCAGAATCTTCGCCGAGATTTCCTCCACGGAAAAATGTGTGGTGTTGATGAAGGAGATGTTCTCGCGACGGAACAGACTCTCCACCTCGCGCAGTTCGAATTCGCACTGGGCGAAGCTCGCATAGCGACTGTTGGCCCGGCGCTCGTGGCGGATCGCCGCCAGGCGCTCGGCGTCGATGGTCAGGCCGAACAGCTTGTCCCTGTAGGTCTTGAGCGAGGCGGGCAGCTGCAGGCGCTCCATGTCCTCTTCGGTCAGCGGATAGTTCGCCGCGCGAATGCCGTATTGCAGCGCCATGTAGAGGCAGGTCGGCGTCTTGCCGCAGCGCGAGACCCCCACCAGGATCAGATCGGCCTGCGCATAGTGGGTCGTGCGGGCGCCGTCGTCGTTTTCGAGTGCGAAATTGACGGCCTCGATCCGCTCCATGTAGTGACTATTGTGCATGATCGAATGTGACTTCCCTACCGAATACGAAGATTCGGCGGAAAGTTCCCGTTCGAGCGGGGATAAAAACGTGGAGAAGATGTCGATCATGAACCCGTTCGACTGGTCCAGAATGGCCCGGATGTCACGGTTGACGATGGTATCGAAGATGATGGGTCGCGCACCGTCCTGGACGGCGGCGGCATTGATCTGCTGTACCATCGCCCTGGCCTTGTCCAGCGTATCCACGTAGGGGCGCGTGATCTTTCTGAAGGTGATGTCCCCGAACTGGGCCAGGAGGCTCTGACCGAGGGTTTCGGCCGTGATGCCGGTACCGTCGGAAATGAAAAAGGCGGTTCGTTGCATGGATGGACGTCCTGGTGGCGTACGGGGCAGGGATCGCTGCACTGTAACCTACCGCCGTCCACTGTCCATGGGGCGGGCGCCGAGGCGTACTGCTTTCCCACAAAGACACAAGATGGAGAGAAGACCTTGGACGAGTATGTAATTTCACTGGAGCAGCTTGGCGTACACGACGTCGAGCGCGTGGGCGGCAAGAACGCATCTCTCGGCGAGATGATCGCCAACCTGGCCAACGCGGGCGTCTCCGTGCCGGGCGGGTTCGCCACCACGGCCCAGGCCTATCGCGATTTCCTTGAGCAGAGCGGGCTGAACGAGCGTATCCACGCCGCCCTCGATGCCCTGGATGTCGACGACGTCGTCGCCCTGGCCAAGACCGGCGCCCAGATCCGCCAGTGGGTCATGGACGCACCCTTCCCCGAGCACCTGGACGCCGAGATTCGCCGGGCGTTCGCCGAGCTGTCGGCCGGCAACCCCAATCTCGCCGTGGCCGTGCGCTCCTCGGCGACCGCCGAAGACCTGCCGGATGCCTCCTTTGCCGGCCAGCAGGAAACCTTCCTCAACATCCGCGGCGTCGACAACGTCATTCGCGCGGCCAAGGAAGTCTTCGCCTCCCTCTTCAATGACCGCGCCATCGCCTACCGTGTCCACCAGGGCTTCGATCACAAGTTGGTCGCCCTGTCCGCCGGCGTGCAGCGCATGGTGCGCTCGGAAACCGGCGCCGCCGGCGTGCTCTTCACCCTGGATACCGAATCCGGCTTCCGCGATGCGGTCTTCGTCACCGCCGCCTATGGCCTGGGCGAGACCGTGGTGCAGGGCGCGGTGAACCCGGACGAATTCTATGTCCACAAGCCCACCCTGGAAGCCGGTCGCCCGGCCATCCTCAGGCGCAACCTGGGCAGCAAGGCGATCAAGATGGTCTATGGCGAAGAAGCCAAGGCCGGCCGCTCGGTCCGTACCGTCGATGTCGAGCCGGCGGATCGCGCCCGCTTCTCGATCACCGACGCCGAGGTCACCGAACTGTCCAAGCAGGCGCTGATCATCGAGCGCCACTATGGTCGACCGATGGACATCGAATGGGCCAAGGACGGTGACGACGGCAAGCTCTACATCGTCCAGGCCCGTCCTGAAACCGTGAAGAGCCGGGCCAGCGCCACCGTCATGGAGCGCTACCTGCTCAAGGACAAGGGCCAGGTGCTGGTGGAAGGCCGTGCCATCGGCCAGCGCATCGGCGCCGGCAAGGTCAAGATCATCCGCGACGTCAGCGAGATGGACCGCGTCCAGCCCGGTGATGTCCTGGTCTCCGACATGACCGATCCCGACTGGGAGCCGGTAATGAAGCGCGCCAGCGCCATCGTCACCAACCGGGGCGGTCGTACCTGTCACGCCGCCATCATCGCCCGCGAGCTGGGTATCCCGGCCGTGGTCGGCTGCGGCAATGCCACCAGCCTGCTCAAGGAAGGCCAGACCGTCACCGTCTCCTGCGCCGAGGGCGATACCGGCCTGATTTACGAAGGTGAGCTGGACTTCGACATCCGCAAGAGCTCGGTGGATGCCATGCCCGAGTTGCCGTTCAAGATCATGATGAACGTCGGCAACCCCGACCGTGCCTTCGATTTCGCCCAGCTGCCCAACGCCGGCGTGGGTCTGGCGCGCCTCGAATTCATCATCAATCGCATGATCGGCGTGCATCCCAAGGCGCTGCTGAACTATGACAGCCTGCCCTTCGAGGTGAAGGAAAGCGTCGACAAGCGCATCGCCGGCTATTCGGATCCGGTTGGCTTCTATGTCGAGAAGCTGGTGGAAGGGGTCGCCACCCTCGCTGCCGCCTTCTGGCCGAAAAAGGTCATCGTGCGCCTGTCGGACTTCAAGTCCAACGAGTACGCCAACCTGATCGGCGGCAAGCTCTACGAACCCGAGGAAGAGAACCCCATGCTGGGCTTCCGCGGTGCCTCCCGCTATATCAGCGAGAATTTCCGCGACTGCTTCGAGCTGGAATGTCGCGCCATGAAGAAGGTGCGTGAAGAGATGGGCCTGACCAACGTCGAGCTCATGGTGCCCTTCGTGCGTACCCTGGACGAGGCGGCGCGGGTGGTCGAGCTGCTCGGCGAGAACGGCCTCAAGCGCGGCGAGAACGACCTACGCGTGATCATGATGTGCGAGCTGCCCTCCAATGCCCTGCTGGCGGACGAGTTCCTCGAGCATTTCGACGGCTTCTCCATCGGCTCCAACGACCTGACCCAGCTCACCTTGGGCCTGGATCGCGACTCCGGCATCATCGCCCACCTGTTCGACGAGCGTAATCCGGCGGTCAAGAAGCTCCTGGCCAATGCCATCGCCGCCTGCAACCGGGCCGGCAAGTACATCGGCATCTGCGGTCAGGGTCCTTCGGACCATCCGGATCTGGCCAAGTGGCTGATGGAGCAGGGCATCGAGAGCGTCTCGCTCAACCCCGATTCCGTGCTCGACACCTGGTTCTTCCTGGCTGAAGGCAACGCCTGATCCCAGGCTCACCCCGCCCGGCAAAGGCGGGGTGAGCCTTTCCAGGATTAATTCCCTCATCCCCCCACGAAGGTGGCGCCTGCGCCCTGCCCAGGGCCACCTTTGCCGGATCGCCGAGCGAAAGCGGTCGCGATCCCTGCAAGAGACGCCAGATGCAGCAGTACGACAGCGATGTGGAACAGGGTCTCATCTACGGCTATCTCCTCGATGGCCGCGGCGGCGGAAGACGCCTTAGCCGCCGGGAACTGGCCGAGGCCGAGCCGGGCCCCGGCGAGGTACTCTGGCTGCACTGGGATCGCAGCGTCCCCGAAGCCCAGGCCTGGCTTCGGCAGTCCAGCGGCCTGAGCGAATTCGCCTGCGACCTGTTGCTGGAGGAGGCGACCCGCCCGCGGCTGGTCAATCAGCCCGACGACAGCCTCCTGCTGTTCCTGCGTGGCGTGAATCTCAATCCCGGCGCCGTGCCCGAGGACATGGTGTCGCTGCGGGTATTCGTCGACAAACGCCGGGTGATCTCCCTGCGCATGAGACCCATGAAGGCCGCCGCCGAAGTCCAAGAAGACCTGGAAGCGGGCATTGGCGCCCAGAGCGCCGAGGAGCTGGTGCTCTATCTCGCCAGCTACATGACCAGTCGGGTCGACGACCTGGTGCGCGGCCTGTCCGATCAGCTCGATGGTCTCGAAGAGCAAGTCGACCAGGACGAGAACAGCCTGCCCGACCATGCCCAAGTGCTGACGCTCAGGCGCCGCGCGACCGGGTTGCGGCGTTACCTGGCCCCACAACGTGACATCTATGGCGATCTGGCCCGCGGCAAGCCCGCCTGGTTCGCCGAGGCGGCCAGTCAGGGCTACTGGAGCGAATTGCACAACAGCCTGGTGCGCAACCTGGAAGAGCTCGAGGTCATGCGCGAGCGCGTGGCGCTCCTGCAGGACGCCGAGCAGCGCGCAAGTGCCGAGAAGACCAACCGTACCCTCTACCTGCTAGCCATCATTACCGGCTTCTTCCTGCCCATCAGCTTCATCACCGGCCTGCTGGGAATGAACATGGGTGGCCTGCCGGGTTCCTCGTCTCCCTTCGGCTTCGTGGCCGCCTGCCTGCTGATCGCGGCGGTGTCGATCTTCCAGGTCTGGCTGTTTCGCCGTTTGCGCTGGCTGTGACCCGCTTCCACCTCGCTGCGTCAAGAGGAAACGACCAGCGAGGTGCTTATGCACGATCCCTTCGAAGCGTCCCTCAAGGCGCTCCTCAATACCCCGGCCAATGCTCAGGACGAAGCGGGCGATGACCAGGCGCGCTTGCACCGGGTCCTCAAGACCGCCAACCGCCAGGTGGGCGCGGGTGCGCTGTTCGATCTGATCGGGCGGCACTGGGTATCGGTGCTGCTGCTGGCGCTGGGCAACGGCGCCCCCCATCTGAAGCCGCGCTCACGTCGCACCCGGCGTAGCGAATCTTCCCCGGAGATCCTGAAGTAGATGGAATTCGATATCTGGACCCAGAGTCTGCTGTCCGCCATGACCACCCTGTGGAGCAAGGTGGCCGGTTTCATTCCCAATGTCTTCGGCGCCCTGGTGGTGATCCTCGCCGGCTTCGCCGTCGCCAAGATTCTCGACACCGTGTTGTCGAAGGTCCTTGCCAAGCTCGGCCTGGATCGCATCCTTGCCGGTGCCGGTGTGACCAAGCAACTGGCCAAGATCGGCATCCGCATCCCGGTCACCACCCTGATCGGCCGGATCGTCTACTGGTTCGTCCTGCTGGTGTTCCTGGTGTCGGCCGCCGAATCCCTGGGCCTGCAGCGCGTGTCCTCCACCCTGGACGTCATGGCGCTCTATGTGCCCAAGATCTTTGGCGCCGCCCTGGTGCTCATCGTCGGCGTGCTGCTGGCGCAACTGGTCAGCGGTCTGGTCCACGGTGCGGCCGAAGGTGTCGGCCTGGACTACGCGGCGGGGCTGGGGCGCCTGGCGCAGGGGCTGGTCATCATCATTTCGATCTCGGTCGCGGTAGGTCAGCTGGAGATCAAGACCGAGCTGCTGAACCTGGTCATCGCCATCGTGCTCACCGCCTTCGCCCTGGCCGCGGCCCTGGCGCTTGGGCTGGGCAGCCGGGGACTGGTGTCGCAGATCCTGGCCGGCATCTATGTGCGCGAGCTCTATGAAGTCGGCCAGTGGGTGACCCTGGCCGACGTCGAAGGCGAGATCGAGGAAATCGGGACCGCCAAGACCCTCATCATGACCGAGGAGGGCGATATCGTTTCGGTTCCGAACCGTCTATTACTGGAGGCTCAGGTGCGCAGCCGCTGACAGGCGCCGCGGAGATGGCTATCATGCCCGCCACTTTTTGGTAGCCAACTCCGTCTTGAACAAGCCTGCCCCTCATGCCTACGACCCGACCACGCTCAGTGATGAAGAGCTGGTCCAGCGCGCGCATGGTGAACTCTTCCACGTGACGCGAGCCTACGAAGAACTGATGCGCCGTTACCAGCGCACCCTGTTCAACGTCTGCGCCCGCTACCTGGGGAACGACCGGGATGCAGACGATGTCTGCCAGGAAATCATGCTGAAGGTGCTTTACGGTTTGAAGAATTTCGAGGGGAAATCGAAATTCAAGACCTGGCTGTACAGCATCACCTACAACGAGTGCATCACTCAGTACCGCAAGGAACGCCGCAAGCGGCGGCTGGTGGAGGCATTAAGTCTGGATCCGATGGAGGAAGCTTCCGAGGAACGGGCGCCGAAGCTGGAAGAGAAGGGAGGGATGGATCGCTGGCTGGTTCATGTGGGTCAGGTCGATCGGGAGATTCTGGTGCTGCGCTTCGTCGCCGAGCTGGAGTTCCAGGAGATCGCCGACATCATGCACATGGGCCTCAGCGCCACCAAGATGCGGTACAAGCGGGCACTCGACAAACTGCGTGACAAGTTCGCAGCTGAAGTTGAGGGCTGACCGGATGTGTCAGCCGTAAGTTTTTGAACTTCACGAAAACTTGTTGTCGAAGCCTCCGGAGATTGCCGGAATTAGTACCACTAAAATGGGGATACAAAGGATGAAACTGAAGAGCACCTTGGGCGTCGTTATCGGCTCCCTGCTGGCAAGCGCCTCGCTGAGCGCCCTGGCACAAGGTCAAGGCGCCGTCGAGACCGAGCTGTTCGGCAGCCGTCTGTTCACCGACAGCCAGCGCAACATGACCAATGCTGACCTGTACGGCGGTTCCGTTGGCTACTTCCTGACTGACGACGTTGAGCTGGCGTTGTCCTATGGTGAGTACCACAACGCCCGTGGCGACCACGACCTGGGTCACAAGAACATCAAGGGCAGCCTGGCCGCCCTGGACGCCTACTACCACTTCGGTCAGCCCGGTGTTGGCCTGCGTCCGTACGTGTCCGGTGGCTTCGCTCACCAGTCCATCAGCAACCGCGACATCAACGAAGGTGGTCGTGACCGTTCCACCTACGCCAACCTGGGTGCCGGCCTGAAGTACTACTTCACCGAGAACCTGTATGCCCGTACCGGCGTGCAAGCTAACTACAACATCGACTACGGCGACACCGAGTGGAGCGCTGCTGTAGGTGTTGGTCTGAACTTCGGTGGTTCCACCAAGAAAGAAGTCGCTCCGGCTCCGGCTCCGGCCCCCGTTGCTGACGTCTGCACCGATTCCGACAACGACGGCGTCTGCGACAACGTCGACAAGTGCCCGAACACCCCGGCCAACGTCACCGTTGACGCTACCGGCTGCCCGGCTGCCGCTGAAACCGTTCGCGTCGAGCTGGACGTGAAGTTCGATTTCGACAAGGCCGTGGTCAAGCCCAACAGCTACGCCGACATCAAGAACCTGGCTGATTTCATGCAGCAGTACCCGCAGACCTCGACCACCGTTGAAGGCCACACCGACTCCGTCGGCACCGACGCCTACAACCAGAAGCTGTCCGAGCGTCGTGCCAACGCCGTGCGTAACGTACTGGTCAACCAGTACGGCGTGCAGGGTGGCCGTGTGAACGCCGTTGGTTACGGTGAGTCCCGCCCGGTTGCTGACAACGCCACCGAAGCCGGTCGCGCTGTTAACCGTCGCGTAGAAGCCGAAGTCGAAGCTCAGGCCAAGTAAGCTGCCTGATCCAGACTCGAAAAAGCCCGCCTAGTGCGGGCTTTTTCATGCCTGCCGTTCTGGTTTTCCGCGATTGATCTGGTTCTGGCGGGCACAAAAAACCCCGCCGAGGCGGGGTTGTTCTCAGCGGATCGATCAGCCGCGATCGTCCGGAATGTCACGCTGGGTCACGCCGGTGTACAGCTGGCGCGGCCGACCGATCTTGTAGGGGCCGGACAGCATTTCCTGCCAGTGCGAGATCCAGCCGACGGTCCGCGCCATGGCGAAGATCACGGTGAACATGCTGGTCGGAATGCCGATCGCCTTGAGGATGATGCCGGAGTAGAAGTCCACGTTCGGGTAGAGGTTGCGCTCGACGAAGTAGGGGTCCTTGCGGGCCAGTTCTTCCAGGCGCATGGCCAGTTCCAGTTGCGGATCGTTGATGCCGAGCTCGGCCAGGACTTCGTCGCAGGTCTGCTTCATCACCGTGGCGCGCGGATCGAAGTTCTTATAGACGCGATGGCCGAAGCCCATCAGCTTGAACGGATCGTTCTTGTCCTTGGCCTTGGCCACGAACTTGTCGATGTTGGCGACATCGCCGATCTCGTCCAGCATCTTCAGTACCGCTTCGTTGGCGCCACCGTGCGCCGGGCCCCAGAGGGCGGCGATACCGGCAGCGATACAAGCGAAGGGGTTGGCGCCCGACGAACCGGCCAGGCGGACGGTGGACGTGGAGGCGTTCTGCTCATGGTCGGCATGCAGGATGAAGATGCGATCCATGGCGCGGGCCAGTACCGGGCTGATCGGCTTTTCCTCGCACGGGGTGTTGAACATCATGTGCAGGAAGTTCTCCGCGTATCCCAGGTTGTTGCGGGGATACATCATCGGCTGACCCATGGAGTACTTGTGCACCATGGCTGCCAGGGTCGGCATCTTGGCGATCAGGCGCATCGCCGAAATCTCGCGGTGCTGCGGATCGGTGATGTCCAGGGAGTCGTGGTAGAAGGCCGAGAGGGCGCCGACTACGCCGCACATGATGGCCATGGGGTGCGCATCGCGACGGAAGCCGTTGAAGAAGTTCTTCAGTTGCTCGTGAACCATGGTGTGGTTCTTGATGGTGTCGACGAACTGCGCCTTTTCTTGCGCGTTCGGCAATTCACCCTTGAGCAGCAGGTAACAGGTCTCGAGATAGTCGGATTTTTCCGCCAGTTGCTCGATCGGGTAGCCTCGGTGCAGCAGGATGCCCTTGTCACCGTCGATATAGGTGATCTTGGACTCGCACGAAGCGGTGGACATGAAGCCCGGGTCAAAGGTGAACACACCAGTGGAGGTGAGGTTGCGAACATCGATCACGTCCGGGCCGAGGGTGCCGGACATAACGGGCAGGTCAACCGGATCCGCTCCCGAGATGATCAACTGCGCTTTCTTGTCAGCCATTAGGCCTCCTTATTTTGCTTTGAAATCATCAATAAACCCTCCACTCAGGGCCTCGCCCACTATAGAGGGATAAATTTGAAAGTCAATTTACGAAAATATCACCCTAAAGGCGCTTTCTGGGCAGATTGTGCGGCGAAAAGACATTAACACGCAGGCTTCTGAATATCAGCCGGCGACGTCGGAATCGGGCATCCGCGTTTGTCATGAGTAGGCTAACTGTCTATAATTCTCGCCCGACCGTACCGGGTCGGCGAGCTGATGCCGAGCGGTCGCGACGCTTCCAACAGGAAGCGTGAAGCAGATGTGGAATCTCCTATAACTAGCCCGACCGCAATTGGGCCCTCAGTGTGAAAGAAGCCGTGAATAGCAAACGACCTGTAAACCTAGATCTCAGGACCATCAAACTACCTATCACAGCTTATACCTCGATTCTTCACCGTATCTCCGGCGTCATCCTGTTCCTTGGCATTGCAGTCATGCTTTATGGCCTGCACCTGTCCTTGGGCAGTCCGGAAGGCTTCGGCCAAGTGAAAGCTTTTCTGGCCTATCCGCTGGTCAAGCTCGTGATCTGGGGTCTGCTGTCCGCATTGCTCTACCACCTGGTCGCCGGTATTCGGCACCTGATCATGGATGGTGGCGCTGGCGAAACCCTGCAGGGCGGCAAGCTGGGTGCGCAGCTCGTGCTGGTCATTTCCGCAGTTCTGATCATTCTGGCAGGGGTTTGGGTATGGTAACCAACGTCACCAATCTTTCGCGTTCCGGTCTCTACGACTGGATGGCTCAACGGGTCTCGGCAGTCGTCCTTGCGGTCTACTTCCTCTTTATCCTCGGCTACCTGATCCTTCATCCAGGGCTCACCTTCGAGCAATGGCACGGCCTGTTCTCCCACACCCTGATGCGCATCTTCAGCCTGTTGGCGCTGGTGTCCGTCTGCGTTCATGCCTGGGTTGGTATGTGGACCATCTCCACCGACTACCTGACCACCATGGCTATCGGCAAGGGCGCTACCGCCGTGCGTTTCCTGTTCCAGTCGGTATGCGGGTTCGCGATGTTCGCGTTCTTCGTCTGGGGCGTGCAGATCTTCTGGGGTGTTTGATCTATGTCCACAATTCGTCATATCTCGTTTGATGCCATCATCGTAGGTGGCGGCGGCGCCGGTATGCGCGCAGCGCTGCAACTGGCCCAGTCCGGTCACAAGACCGCGGTGATCACCAAGGTCTTCCCGACCCGTTCGCATACCGTGTCCGCCCAGGGCGGCATCACCTGCGCCATCGCCTCGTCCGATCCGAACGATGACTGGCGCTGGCACATGTACGACACCGTCAAGGGGTCGGACTACATCGGTGACCAGGACGCCATCGAGTACATGTGCTCCGTAGGCCCGGAAGCGGTCTTCGAACTCGAGCACATGGGTCTGCCGTTCTCCCGCACCGAGCAGGGCCGCATCTATCAGCGTCCCTTCGGCGGTCAGTCCAAGGATTACGGCAAGGGCGGCCAGGCCGCGCGGACCTGTGCCGCGGCCGACCGTACCGGTCACGCCCTGCTGCACACCCTCTATCAGGGCAACCTGAAGAGCAACACGGTATTCCTCAACGAGTGGTACGCCGTGGATCTGGTGAAGAACCAGGACGGCGTCATCGTCGGGGTCATCGCCATCTGCATCGAGACCGGCGAGACCGTCTATGTCAAGGCCAAGGCCACCGTGCTGGCCACTGGCGGTGCGGGCCGTATCTATGCCTCCACCACCAATGCCCTGATCAACACCGGTGACGGCGTCGGCATGGCGCTGCGCGCCGGCGTCCCGGTGCAGGACATCGAGATGTGGCAGTTCCACCCCACCGGCATCGCCGGCGCCGGGGTACTGGTCACCGAGGGTTGCCGTGGTGAGGGTGGCTACCTGATCAACAAGCACGGCGAGCGCTTCATGGAGCGCTATGCGCCCAACGCCAAGGATCTGGCCGGTCGCGACGTGGTCGCCCGTTCCATGGTCAAGGAAGTGCTGGCTGGCAACGGTTGCGGTCCGGATGGCGACCACGTGCTGCTGAAGCTGGACCACCTGGGTGAGGACGTGCTGCACAGCCGTCTGCCCGGCATCTGCGAACTGTCCAAGACCTTCGCCCATGTCGACCCGGTCGTCGCGCCGGTGCCCGTGATCCCCACCTGCCACTATATGATGGGTGGCATCGCTACCAACATTCATGGTCAGGCCATCACTCAAGACGCCAACGGCAACGACAGGATCATCGAAGGCCTGTTCGCCGTGGGCGAAGTGGCCTGCGTGTCCGTGCATGGCGCCAACCGTCTGGGCGGCAACTCGCTGCTGGACCTGGTGGTCTTCGGTCGTGCGGCCGGTCTGCACCTGGAGAAGGCGCTCAAGGACGGTATCGAGCACCGTGGTGCTTCGGAAAGCGACCTGGAAGCCTCGCTGCAGCGCCTGGCCGGCGTCAACGAGCGGACCACCGGCGACGATGTCGCCACGCTGCGCAAGCAGCTGCAGACCTGCATGCAGAACTACTTCGGGGTGTTCCGCACCGGCGAGTACATGCAGAAGGGCATCGCCGAACTGGCCGATCTGCGCGAGCGCATCGCCAAGGTCAAGATCAACGACAAGAGCCAGGGCTTCAACACCGCCCGTATCGAAGCGCTCGAGTTGCAGAACCTGCTGGAAGTGGCCGAAGCGACCGCCATCGCCGCCGAGAACCGCAAGGAGTCCCGTGGTGCTCACGCCCGTGAAGACTTCGAAGAGCGTGACGACGAGAACTGGCTGTGCCACACCCTCTATTTCCCCGGTGAAAAGCGGGTCAGCAAGCGTGGAGTCAACTTCGCGCCGAAGACCGTACCGATGTTCGAACCCAAGGTTCGGACTTACTAAAGGTGACCACCATGTTGAAAGTCAGCGTTTATCGTTACAACCCGGATCAGGACGGCGCGCCGTCCATGCAGGAGTTCCAGGTCGATACTGGTGGGAAGGATCTCATGGTGCTGGACGTCCTGGCTCTGATCAAAGAGCAGGATGAAGGCTTCTCCTATCGTCGTTCCTGCCGTGAAGGCGTGTGCGGCTCCGACGGCATGAACATCAACGGCAAAAACGGCCTGGCGTGCATCACGCCGCTGTCGGCCGTGGTCAAGAACGACAAGCTGGTCGTGCGCCCGCTGCCCGGCCTGCCGGTCATCCGTGACCTGGTCGTCGACATGAGCATCTTCTACAAGCAGTACGAGAAGGTGAAGCCGTTCCTGCAGAACGACACCCCGGCCCCGGCCATCGAGCGCCTGCAAAGCCCGGAAGACCGCGAGAAGATCGATGGTTTGTACGAGTGCATCCTGTGTGCCTGCTGCTCGACGTCCTGCCCGTCCTTCTGGTGGAATCCCGACAAGTTCCTCGGCCCCGCTGCGTTGCTGCAGGCCTATCGCTTCCTGGCCGACAGCCGTGACACCAAGACCCAGGAACGTCTGGCGGCCATGGACGATCCGTTCAGCGTGTTCCGCTGCCGGTCGATCATGAACTGCGTGGCGGTCTGTCCCAAGGGGCTGAACCCGACCAAGGCCATCGGCCATGTGCGGGCGATGCTGCTGCAGAGCGGTACCTGATTCACGTCCCGCCCGGCCCGTTGTGCCGGGCGGGTTCGTTAACGACCTCGATAGCTTGATTCAACCAATGTCCATTCAGGGATACCCGGAACAGCATCCGGGCATTGGCGCAGCCGTAGGGAGGCCAGGTCTCGCGTCGAGACTGGTCAGCGGCTGATGCTATCTCTGCCGAAGGGGTGAACTAGATGCACGAAAGTCAGATGCAGCAACTGTGGGACAGCGCTCACCTGTCCGGCAGTAATGCTGCCTATGTGGAAGAGCTCTATGAGCTGTTTCTGCACGATGCCAACGCTGTGCCGGAAGAATGGCGCACCTACTTCCAGAAGCTGCCTGCGGTCACTGGCAATTCGCCGGACGTCGCGCATTCCGCGATCCGCGACCATTTCGTGCTGTTGGGCAAGAACCAGCGGCGAGCTCAACCGGTCTCGGCCGGTACTGTCAGTTCCGAACACGAGAAGAAGCAGGTCGAAGTCCTGCGTCTGATCCAGGCGTACCGTCTGCAGGGTCATCAGGCTGCCCAGCTCGACCCCTTGGGTCTGTGGAAGCGTCAGCCGCCTGCCGATCTGCTGCTCAACCACTACGGGTTGACCGACGCCGATCTGGATACCACCTTCCGCACCGGTGAATTGTTCATCGGCAAAGAGGAAGCAACTCTCCGCGAAATCAGGGATGCGCTGCAAGAGACATATTGCCGCACGGTCGGTGCGGAGTTCATGCACATCGTCGATTCCGAAGAGCGCCGCTGGTTCCTGCAGCGGCTGGAAAGCGTCCGTGGCCGCCCGCAGTATTCCCCTGAAGTCCGCACCCATCTGCTGGAGCGACTGACCGCCGCCGAGGGCCTGGAAAAGTACCTGGGCACCAAGTACCCGGGCACCAAACGTTTCGGTCTGGAAGGGGGCGAGAGCCTGATTCCGCTGATCGACGAGATCATCCAGCGTTCCGGCTCCTATGGTGTCAAGGAGCTGGTGATCGGCATGGCCCACCGTGGCCGCCTGAACGTGCTGGTCAACACCCTGGGCAAGAATCCGCGCGACCTGTTCGACGAGTTCGAAGGCAAGAAGCTGGTCGAGCTGGGCTCCGGTGACGTCAAGTACCACCAGGGCTTCTCCTCCAACGTTATGACCCAGGGCGGCGAAGTCCACCTGGCGCTGGCGTTCAACCCGTCGCACCTGGAGATCGTCTCTCCGGTGGTGGAAGGTTCGGTACGTGCTCGCCAGGATCGCCGCGGCGATCGCTCCGGCGACAAGGTCGTGCCCGTGGCCATCCATGGCGATGCCGCCTTCGCGGGCCAGGGCGTGGTCATGGAAACCTTCCAGATGTCGCAGACCCGCGCCTACAAGACCGGCGGCACCCTGCACCTCGTCATCAACAACCAGGTGGGCTTCACCACCAACCGCCAGGAAGACGCGCGCTCCACCGAGTACGCCACCGACGTCGCCAAGATGATCCAGGCGCCGATCTTCCACGTGAATGGTGATGATCCCGAGGCGGTACTGTTCGTCACTCAGCTGGCGGTCGACTACCGCATGCAATTCAAGCGTGACATCGTCATCGACCTGGTGTGCTACCGCCGTCGCGGCCACAACGAGGCCGATGAGCCGAGCGGCACCCAGCCGCTGATGTACCAGCAGATCGCCAAGCAGCGCACCACCCGCGATCTCTATGCCGATGCCCTGACCCAGGCCGGCGTGGTCACCGCCGAGCAAGTCCAGGCGCAGTTCGAAGCCTATCGCGGCGCCCTCGACGAGGGCCGTCACGTGGTGGCCAGCCTGGTCAAGGAACCCAATCGCGACCTGTTCGTCGACTGGAAACCCTACATCGGCCACGCCTGGACCGCCCGGCACGATACCGGCTTCGATCTGAAGACCCTGCAGGACCTGGCCAACAAGCTGCTACAGGTTCCGGAAGGCGTCGTGGTTCAGCGCCAGGTCGGCAAGATCCTCGAGGATCGGCAGAAGATGACCGCCGGCGGCCTGCCGCTGAACTGGGGCTTCGCCGAGATCATGGCCTACGCCACCCTGTTGCACGAAGGCCATCCGATCCGCATCACCGGTCAGGACGTCGGTCGTGGCACCTTCTCGCACCGTCACGCGGTGCTGCACAACCAGAAGGACGCCGTACCCTACGTGCCCCTGCAGCACCTGGCCGAAGACCAGCCGTCGTTCGAGATCTACGACTCCTTCCTGTCCGAGGAAGCGGTGCTGGGCTTCGAATACGGCTACGCCACTACCACGCCCAACGCGCTGGTGGTCTGGGAAGCCCAGTTCGGTGACTTCGCCAACGGTGCCCAGGTCGTCATCGACCAGTTCATCACCAGCGGCGAGATCAAGTGGGGTCGTCTCTGCGGCCTGACCATGCTGCTGCCCCATGGCTACGAAGGCCAGGGTCCGGAGCACTCGTCGGCTCGTCTGGAGCGTTACCTGCAGCTGTGCGCCGAGCAGAACATCCAGGTCTGCGTACCCACCACCCCGGCGCAGATCTATCACCTGCTGCGTCGCCAGGTGATCCGCCCGCTGCGCAAGCCGCTGGTGGTGCTCACGCCCAAGTCGCTGCTGCGCCACAAGCTGGCCATCTCGACCCTGGAAGACCTGGCCCATGGTTCGTTCCAGACCGTGATCAACGAGCTGGATCAGCTCGATGCCCAGCAGGTTAAGCGCCTGGTCCTGTGCAGCGGCAAGGTCTACTACGACCTGCTGGAAAAGCGCCGCAGCGAGAATCGCCAGGACATCGCCATCGTGCGTCTGGAGCAGCTCTATCCGTTCCCGGAAGACGATCTGGCCGAGGTACTGGCCGGTTATCCGAACCTCGAGCGCGTGGTCTGGTGCCAGGAAGAGCCGATGAACCAGGGTGCCTGGTACTGCAGCCAGCATCACATGCGCCGCGCCGTGTCCGGTTACAAGCAGGGTCTGGGCCTGGAATACGCCGGTCGCGATGCGTCCGCCGCACCGGCCTGTGGCTATGCCTCCATGCACGCCGAGCAGCAGGAAAAACTGCTGAACGATGCTTTCTCCGTTTGATTCGCCACGCGACTACTAAAGATCACTAAGGAAATTCATAGAATGGCTATCGAGATCAAAGCCCCTACCTTCCCGGAATCGGTCGCTGACGGCACCGTCGCCACCTGGCACAAGAAGCCGGGCGAAGCAGTCAAGCGTGACGAACTGCTGGTCGACATCGAGACTGACAAGGTCGTGCTGGAAGTCGTGGCGCCCGCCGATGGCGTCCTGGCCGAAATCGTGAAGAACGAAGGCGATACCGTGCTGAGCGAAGAAGTCATCGCTCGCGTGGAAGAGGGTGCCGCTGCCGCCGCTCCGGCTGCCCAGCCGGCTGCCGCCAGTGCTCCGGCCGCCGCCCCGGCCGCCGGTGGTGAAGAGGATCCGATCCTGGCTCCCGCAGCGCGCAAGATCGCCGAAGAGAACGGCATCGATCCGGCTACCCTGGTCGGTACCGGCAAGGGTGGTCGCATCACCAAGGAAGACGCCGTCGCCGCCGTCGAGGCCAAGAAGTCCGGCGCCGCCGCGCCGGCTGCCAAGCCCGCTGCCGCCGCCGCTCCGGTGGTGACCGCCGCTGGCGACCGTACCGAGAAGCGCGTGCCCATGACCCGCCTGCGGGCCAAGGTCGCCGAGCGTCTGGTGGAAGCCCAGTCCAGCATGGCCATGCTGACGACCTTCAACGAGGTCAACATGAAGCCGATCATGGACCTGCGCTCCAAGTACAAGGACATGTTCGAGAAGAAGCACAATGGCGTGCGCCTGGGCTTCATGTCCTTCTTCGTCAAGGCCGCCACCGAGGCGCTCAAGCGTCAGCCGGGCGTCAACGCCTCCATCGACGGCAATGACATCGTCTATCACGGTTATCAGGATATCGGCGTGGCCGTGTCCAGCGACCGCGGTCTGGTGGTTCCGGTTCTGCGCAACGCCGAGTTCATGAGCCTGGCGGAAGTGGAAGGCACCATCGCCGACTTCGGCAAGAAGGCCAAGGCCGGCAAGCTGACCATGGACGACATGCAGGGTGGTACCTTCACCATCTCCAACGGTGGTGTCTTCGGTTCGCTGCTGTCCACGCCCATCGTCAACCCGCCGCAGACCGCGATCCTGGGCATGCACAAGATCCAGGAACGCCCCATGGCGGTGAACGGCCAGGTCGTGATCCTGCCGATGATGTATCTTGCGCTGTCCTACGACCATCGCCTGATCGATGGCAAGGAAGCCGTGACCTTCCTGGTCACCATGAAGGACCTGCTGGAAGACCCGGCTCGTCTGCTGCTGGACATCTGATCCGGCTCTCGCGGTGCGGGGCAGGGGCCACGCACTGCTTCAAGTTTTCCTGCCTGAAGCTGCTCCAAGGGGATTAGTGTATGAGCGACAAATTCGACGTAGTGGTGATCGGCGCAGGCCCTGGTGGCTACGTGGCCGCCATCCGCGCCGCGCAGCTCGGTCTGAAGACGGCCTGTGTCGAGCGCTACAAGGGCAAGGAAGGCAAGGTCGCCCTGGGCGGCACCTGCCTGAACGTGGGTTGCATTCCCTCCAAGGCGCTGCTGGACAGCTCCTACAAGTACCACGAGGCCCACGAGGGCTTTAAGGTCCACGGCATCGACGCGCCGAACGTCACCATCGACGTGCCCACCATGATCGGCCGCAAGGACCAGATCGTGAAGAACCTCACCGGCGGCGTGGCCACCCTGTTCAAGGCGAACGGCGTGACCCTGCTGGAAGGCAACGGCAAGCTGCTGTCCGGCAAGAAGGTCGAAGTCACCGGCCTGGACGGCAACGTCCAGGTGGTCGAGGCCGAGAACGTCATCCTGGCGTCCGGCTCGCGTCCCATCGACATCCCGCCGGCTCCGGTGGACCAGAAGGTCATCGTCGATTCCACCGGCGCCCTGGAATTCCAGAGCGTGCCCAAGCGTCTGGGCGTGATCGGTGCCGGCGTCATCGGCCTGGAACTGGGTTCGGTCTGGGCCCGTCTGGGCGCCGAAGTCACCGTGCTGGAAGCCCTGGACAAGTTCCTGGTCGCCGCCGATGAGCAGGTGTCCAAGGAGGCCTACAAGATCCTTTCCAAGCAGGGTCTGAACATTCGCATGGGGGCTCGCGTGACCGGCTCCCAGGTCAACGGCGAAGAAGTCACCGTCAACTACACCGAAGCCGGTGAAGAAAAGCAGATCACCTTCGATCGTCTGATCGTCGCCGTGGGCCGTCGTCCGGTCACCACCGACCTGCTGGCATCCGACAGCGGCGTGGAAAGCGACGAACGTGGCTACATCTACGTCGACGACCATTGCGCTACCAGCGTGCCGGGCGTGTTCGCCATCGGCGACTGCGTGCGTGGTCTGATGCTGGCCCACAAGGCCTCGGAAGAGGGCGTGATGGTTGCCGAGCGCATCGCCGGTCACAAGGCCCAGATGAACTATGATCTGGTCCCCTCGGTGATCTACACCCACCCGGAAATCGCGTGGGTCGGCAAGACCGAGCAGGCCCTGAAGGCCGAAGGCGTCGAAGTCAACGTCGGTACCTTCCCCTTCGCGGTCAGCGGGCGTGCCCTGGCGGCCAACGACACCGCCGGCTTCGTCAAGGTCGTGGCGGATGCCAAGACCGATCGCGTCCTGGGCGTCCATGTGGTCGGCCCGAGCGCGGCGGAGCTGGTGCAGCAAGGCGCCATCGCCATGGAATTCGGCTCCAGCGCCGAAGACCTGGGCATGATGGTGTTCTCGCACCCGACGCTGTCCGAGGCGCTGCACGAAGCGGCCCTGGCGGTGAACGGTCATGCGATCCACGCGGTGAATCGCAAGAAGCGGTAAGAGATTTACAGAACCACGGGGTCGCCGACCGCCGCGAAGCCTCAGGGCTCCACCGCAGGAAGGCACCTCGGACTCTTGTTAGTGGGGTGTGAGACACCCCACTAGGGCAGGGGTCACAGGTGGCGCGGTGCCCGCGACCGTCCGGAGGACGGCTCGGAGAACGCACAGCGTCGAATGCGCAATACCCAACGAAGACGGTAGACAAGCATGAATCTCCACGAGTATCAGGGTAAGCAGCTGTTCGCTGAATACGGCCTGCCCGTTTCCAAAGGCTACGCTGTCGACACCCCCCAGGAGGCCTACGAGGCTTGCGGCCGTATCGGCGGCGACGAGTGGGTCGTCAAGGCCCAGGTACATGCCGGTGGCCGTGGTAAGGCCGGTGGTGTGAAGCTGGTCAAGAGCAAGGAAGAAGCCAAGGAATTCGCCGCCAAGTGGCTGGGCCAGCGTCTGGTGACCTACCAGACCGACGCCAACGGTCAGCCGGTCACCAAGATCCTGGTTGAATCCTGCACCGACATCGATCAGGAGCTCTATCTGGGCGCCGTGGTCGATCGTTCCAGCCGCCGTATCGTGTTCATGGCGTCCACCGAAGGTGGCGTGGACATCGAGAAGGTCGCTCACGACACTCCGGAAAAGATTCTCAAGGCCACCATCGATCCGCTGGTGGGCGCTCAGCCCTACCAGGGTCGCGACCTGGCTTTCCAGCTGGGCCTGAAGGGTGACCAGATCAAGCAGTTCACCCAGATCTTCGTCGGTCTGGCCAAGCTGTTCCAGGACTACGACCTGGCGCTGCTGGAAGTGAACCCGCTGGTGATCAAGAAGGACGGCAACCTGCACTGCCTGGATGCCAAGCTCAACATCGACAGCAACGCCATCTACCGTCAGCCCAAGCTGCGCGCCTTCCACGACCCGTCGCAGGACGACGCCCGTGAAGCCCATGCGCAGAAGTGGGAACTGAACTACGTGGCCCTGGAAGGCAGCATCGGCTGCATGGTCAACGGTGCCGGTCTGGCCATGGGTACCATGGACATCGTCAACCTGCACGGCGGCAAGCCGGCCAACTTCCTCGACGTTGGCGGTGGCGCGACCAAAGAGCGCGTGACCGAGGCGTTCAAGATCATCCTGTCCGACAGCAACGTGAAGGCCGTTCTGGTCAACATCTTCGGCGGCATCGTGCGCTGCGACATGATCGCCGAAGGCATCATCGGCGCCGTGAAAGAAGTTGGCGTGAAGGTGCCGGTCGTGGTTCGCCTGGAAGGCAACAACGCCGAACTCGGTGCCAAGGTCCTGGCCGAAAGCGGCCTGAACATCATCGCGGCAACCAGCCTGACCGACGCTGCCCAGCAGGTCGTCAAGGCCGCGGAGGGTAAGTAATGAGCGTCCTGATCAACAAAGACACCAAGGTCATCTGCCAGGGCTTCACCGGTAGCCAGGGTACCTTCCACTCCGAACAGGCCATCGCCTACGGCACCCAGATGGTCGGCGGCGTGACCCCCGGCAAGGGCGGCTCCACCCACCTGGGTCTGCCGGTGTTCAACACCGTGCGTGAAGCCGTCGAAGCCACTGGCGCCGACGCTTCGGTGATCTATGTGCCGGCTCCCTTCTGCAAAGACTCCATCATGGAAGCGGCGCTGGGCGGTATCAAGCTGATCGTCTGCATCACCGAGGGTATCCCCACCCTCGACATGCTGGATGCCAAGGTGAAGTGCGACGAGCTGGGCGTACGCCTGATCGGCCCGAACTGCCCCGGCGTCATCACCCCCGGCGAGTGCAAGATCGGCATCATGCCCGGTCACATCCACCTGCCGGGCAAGGTCGGTATCGTGTCGCGTTCCGGCACCCTGACCTATGAAGCCGTGAAGCAGACCACTGACGCCGGCTTCGGCCAGTCCACCTGCGTGGGCATCGGCGGCGACCCCATCCCGGGTTCGAACTTCATCGATATCCTGAAGCTGTTCCAGGAAGATCCGCAGACCGAAGCCATCGTGATGATCGGCGAGATCGGCGGCAGCGCTGAAGAAGAAGCCGCGGCCTACATCAAGACCAACGTGACCAAGCCGGTGGTGTCCTACATCGCCGGTGTCACCGCACCGCCCGGCAAGCGCATGGGCCACGCCGGCGCCATTATCTCCGGCGGCAAGGGTACTGCGGACGAGAAGTTCGCCGCCCTGCAGGACGCGGGTGTGAAGACCGTGCGTTCCCTGGCTGACATCGGCAAGGCCCTGGCCGAGCTGACCGGTTGGGAAGTCAAGAAGGCCTGAGCCTGACTGACTGCAGAAAAGGCCGCCTTCGGGCGGCCTTTTTCATGGGCGCGACCATGACGCCTCATCAGCTGCCGGCTGCCTTTTCGCCGGCAATTCGTTAGGATGGCAACCTTCCGCTCCAATGGCCATACGGTGGCCCCACCAAGACCTGCTCCCATGAGGGCGGGCTGCCTCGTTTTCCTCATTGCTGGTACTGCCTTCCATGAAAGCTTTGCAAAGCCGGGATGTCCTGGCCCTTGGATTCATGACGTTCGCGTTGTTCGTCGGCGCGGGCAACATCATCTTTCCCCCGATCGTCGGTCTACAGGCGGGCGAGCACGTCTGGAGCGCCGCCCTGGGCTTTCTGCTGACCGCCGTCGGCCTGCCGGTGCTGACGCTGATCGCCCTGGCCCGGGTCGGGGGCGGCATGGACGCCCTGAGCAAGCCGCTCGGCCAGACCGCCGCGCGCACCCTGGCCATTGTCTGCTACCTGTCGGTAGGCCCGCTGTTCGCCACGCCGCGCACCGCCACGGTGTCCTTCGAGGTCGGCGTCGCGCCGCTGCTGGGCGACGGACCCATACCGCTGTTTCTCTACAGCCTGGCCTATTTCCTGGTGGTGCTGGTGGTCTCGCTCTATCCGGGACGCCTGCTCGACACCGTGGGGCGCTTTCTCGGTCCGCTGAAGATCCTGGCGCTGGCGGTGCTGGGCGGCGCAGCGCTGTTCTGGCCGGCTGGCGGTCCTGCCACGGCGGCACCGGAATACGCCTCGCGGGCGCTGTCCCAGGGCTTTGTCAACGGCTACCTGACCATGGATACCCTGGGCGCCCTGGTATTCGGCATCGTCATCGTCAACGCCATTCGTGCCCGAGGCGTGACGGCGCCGCAGCTGCTGACGCGCTACACCATCATCGCCGGCCTCATCGCCGGGGCAGGGCTGGTGCTGGTCTACCTGAGTCTGTTCCAGCTCGGCGCCGGCAGCGGGGTGCTGGTGCCCCATGCCAGCAATGGCGCCGAGGTCCTGCATGCCTATGTGCAGCACACCTTCGGCAGCGTCGGCAGCGACTTCCTCGCGGTGCTGATCACCCTGGCCTGCCTGGTCACCGCGGTGGGCCTGACCTGCGCCTGCGCGGAGTTCTTCAGCGAATTCCTGCCGTTCAGCTATCGCAGTCTGGTGGTCCTGCTGGCAGCCTTCTCGCTGCTGGTGTCCAACCTGGGTCTGACCCAGCTGATCCAGATCTCGGTGCCAATCCTGACCGCCATCTATCCGCCCTGCATCGCCCTGGTGGTGATGAGCTTCTTCACCGCCCGCTGGGCGGCGCCCGGGCGCATCCTCGGGCCGGTGCTGCTGGTGGCCCTGGCCTTCGGCATCCTCGATGGCCTGCAGGCGGCGCACCTGACGGTGCCCTATCTGAGCGGTGCCGCGCAGTGGCTGCCGCTGGCCGACTCGGGCCTGGGCTGGCTGTTGCCGGCCGTGGTGGTGGGCCTGGTCGCCCTGACGCTGGAAAGTCTGAAGCGTGGCGGACGTGCGCCTGAGGGTGAAGCCGAGCCGGATCCCTCGCGCTCCTGAATCAGTCGCCCACAAAAAAGCCCGCCTAAGCGGGCTTTTTCATATCCAGACAGCTTACGGCTTGGGCTGGGTAGCCGGCGCGTTGCCGTTGGCGGTACCGGTGGCCGGGCTGACCGAGGTGGCTTCGCCTTTGGATTGCTCCTTGGCAGCCTCGTTGGCGGCTTCATTGCGCTGCTCAGCAGCCTTGTTGCTCTGCTCAGCGGCTTTGTTCAGATTTTCCTGGGCTTTCTGTTCGGTCTTGGCAGCGTCCTGAGCCTTGTTTTCGGAAGGCTTGTCACAGGCGGCGAGGCCGAAGGCGGCAGTGAAGAGCAGGGCAATAGCGAAGGGCTTTTTCATGTGTTTTCTCCTTATGAACTACACGACAGCCGTTCGAGCGCCCCGTTAAAAGTTAAGTTCCGCGTCTAGCCCAGGCATCGCGCAAATTCCTACTTGCATCGCGAACCGAGCGCGCCAAGGTTGAAATGTCATCGGGCGCCCCCATCTCCGCGACATCGCCAGGCATCTGGTGCGTACCTATCGATAGCGGAGTTCGTAGCATGAGTGTGGAGACTCAAAAGGAAACCCTAGGCTTCCAGACCGAAGTGAAGCAGCTGCTTCACCTGATGATTCACTCGCTGTATTCCAACAAGGAAATCTTCCTGCGCGAATTGATTTCCAACGCCTCCGACGCGGCCGACAAGCTCAGATTCGAGGCCTTGTCCAAGCCCGAACTGCTCGAAGGCGGGGATACGCTGAAGATTCGCCTGAGCTTCGACAAGGAGGCCGGCACGGTCACTCTCGAAGACAACGGCATCGGCATGAGCCGCGAAGAGGTGATCGCCCACCTCGGCACCATCGCCAAGTCCGGTACCGCCGATTTCCTGAAGAATCTCAGCGGTGACCAGAAGAAGGATTCCAACCTCATCGGTCAGTTCGGCGTGGGCTTCTACTCGGCCTTCATCGTTGCCGACCAGGTCGACGTCTACACCCGCCGTGCCGGCCAGCCCGCCGCGGATGGCGTGCACTGGTCGTCCAGGGGGGAAGGGGAGTTCGAGGTCGCGAACATCGACAAGCCCGAGCGCGGTACTCGGATCGTGCTGCAGCTCAAGCCCGAGGAAACCGAGTTCGCCGATGGCTGGCGCCTGCGCAACGTGGTCAAGAAATACTCCGACCACATCGGTCTGCCCATCGAGCTGCCCAAGGAGCAGCAGGGTGGCGAGGACGAGCAGCCGGCCGCCGCCGAGTGGGAGACCGTCAACCGTGCCAGCGCGCTCTGGACCCGTCCGCGTACCGAACTCAAGGACGAGGACTACCAGGAGTTCTACAAGCACGTCGGCCATGACTTCGAGAATCCCCTGACCTGGAGCCACAACAAGGTCGAGGGCAAGCTCGAATACACCTCGCTGCTGTACGTACCGGCCCGCGCACCCTTCGATCTCTACCAGCGTGAAGCGCCCAAGGGCCTGAAGCTCTATGTGCAGCGCGTCTTCATCATGGACCAGGCCGACCAGTTCCTGCCGCTGTACCTGAGGTTCATCAAGGGTGTGGTGGATTCCAACGACCTGTCGCTGAACGTGTCCCGCGAGATCCTGCAGAAGGATCCGGTGATCGACTCCATGAAGTCGGCGCTGACCAAGCGCGTGCTGGACATGCTCGAGAAGCTGGCCAAGAGCGAGCCGGAGCGGTATCAGTCGTTCTGGGGCCATTTCGGCCAGGTGCTCAAGGAAGGTCCGGCGGAAGACTTCGCCAATCGCGAGAAGATCGCCGGTCTGCTGCGCTTCGCCTCGACCCACAATGGCGACGATGCCCAGAACGTGTCCCTGGCCGACTACATCGGCCGGATGAAGGACGGTCAGGACAAGATCTACTACCTGACCGGCGAGAGCCATGCCCAGATCAAGAACAGCCCGCACCTGGAAGTCTTCCGCAAGAAGGGTGTCGAGGTGCTGCTGCTGACCGATCGCATCGACGAGTGGCTGATGAGCTATCTCACCGAATTCGATGGCAAGCATTTCGTCGACGTTGCCCGTGGCGATCTGGATCTCGGCAAGCTGGACAGCGAAGAAGACAAGCAGGCCCAGGAAGAGGTCGCCAAGACCAAGGAAGGCCTGGTGGAGCGCCTCAAGCAGGCCCTGGATGCCCAGGTCAGCGAAGTCCGCGTATCCCATCGCCTGACCGATTCGCCGGCGATCCTGGCCATCGGCGAGCAGGACCTCGGCTTGCAGATGCGCCGCATCCTGGAAGCCAGCGGTCAGAAGGCGCCGGATTCCAAGCCGATCTTCGAGATCAATCCGCAGCACCCGCTGATCGAGAAACTCGATGGCGAGCCCGACGAGGACCGCTTCGCCGACCTGTCGCACATCCTGTTCGATCAGGCTGCGCTGGCCGCGGGCGACAGCCTCAAGGATCCCGCCGCCTATGTCCGCCGGTTAAACAAACTGCTGGTGGAATTGTCCGCTTGAAGATGGAGAAGCCCGCCTCGGCGGGCTTTTTCTTATCTACCCTTTGGAGGACCCCATGGTCGATGTCACTGTAAAACCCGTTGCCTACGAAATCGATGGCCAGCCGTTCGAGAGCCAGCTGGTGTACGCCACCAGCGGTAATCCGACCCGTCCGGGCGTGCTCTTCGCGCCCAACTGGATGGGGGTGTCCCATGGCGCCGTCGACCAGGCCAAGGCGCTGGCCGAGGCCGACGGCCTGGCCTACCTGGTCGTGGATTTTTACGGTCGCAATGTGCGTCCGCAGAACGCCGACGAGGCCCTGGCGGCCATGACGCCGATCCGCGGTGATCGCGCGCTGTTGCGCCAGCGCATGCAGGCGGCTCATGCGGCGCTGGTCGCCCAGGCCGAGACGGCGGCGGTGGACGTCCACCAGATCGCTGCCATCGGCTTCTGTTTTGGCGGCTGCGCGGCGCTGGAACTGGCGCGTGATGGGGCGCCGCTGAGCGCTGTGGTGACCTTCCACGCCAACCTGGATACGCCCAACCCGGCCGATGCGGCCCGTATCACCGGTCCGGTGCTGGTGCTGCACGGCGCCGCCGATCCCATGGTGCCGGACGAGCAACTCACCGGCTTCCGCCAGGAGATGGATGCCGCCCAGGTGGATTGGCAACTGCTGAGCTATGGCGGCGCGGTGCATTCCTTCACCGATCCCGAAGCCAACACTCCGGGCAAGCAGCAGTATCACCCGGTGGTGGCCAAGCGTGCCTTCCTGGCGATGCACGACCTGTTCGACGAAGTCTTCGCCCAGGGCTGATGATCTTCGTTGTCTGCCGGAGCCCGGGTCGGGCCCGGCAGGGTCAGCCGCGGATGACTTCCTGGGTGAAATCCAGCGGGCCGCGGCAGCGTCGGCACAGATAGCGCCGTCCCTTGCGCACCAGGGCGTGACGCTGGGCGGTGAATTCGAAGCGACCGTCCGGGCAGTTGCAGCGATACAGGTACAGGGTGCGGGCCCGTTGCGGCAATTCGTAGGTATGGCAGCGATCCGGCGGCAGGCCATAGACGCCACGCATGATCAGCTGCCACTCCTCGCCATGGGGCCTGATGCTGCCGCCGAACAACTGGTGTGCCACCAGATGCGCTACCTCATGGGCCACGGTCTGTTCGAGGAAGTGAGCGCGATTTTGCTGATAGAGCTGCCCGTTGAATCTCAACCGGTTCTCGGTGAGATGGGCGACGCCGGCGCGCTGGCCGCGCAGGGCCAGGCCGACGTCAGGGCGCGGGAAGCGACGTTTGAAGAAGGCCTCGGCCTGCCGATAGCAGTCTTCGACCCGGGCGTGGAGTTGTTCAGGCATGGGCAACCTCTGGCGAGGCGGGTGATTATGCCGAAGCTGGTGCCTGCGCCCTAGCGTCCGCGGTCGGCTGGTGGCCATAGTGCCGCCTCAGCGTATCCATGGCCGCGTTGATGGTCTGCAGTCGACCGGTACTGCCGCCACGATCCGGATGGTGCCGACTGGCGAGCTGGCGATAGCGGCGGCGGATCTGGCCGTAGTCCGCCGAACGATCCAGGCCCAGCAGGCGCAGGGCTTCCAGCAGTTCGGACTCGCCATTGACCAGCGCCCAGAAGTGATTGAGCAGGTTGGCCACGTCTTCCGGCGTGGTGTTCTCCAGCTGGGTGAGATCCAGGTAATAGGCGCGCAGCGGATCGGCCACGATCAGCCCGGGCCGGGCGCGCAGATAGGGTCGCAGTTCGATGCGCAGGGCGCTGATGATCAGTTCGGCGCGCTGTTCGGCACGCAACTGGTCGCGCAGCTGGTAGAGGGCATTGAAGACGCGGAAATGCAGGCGGAAGAGTTCGTAGTTGTCGGTCACCGGGCGCGGCGGCACCAGGGGCGAACCCGCCCGGCGCAAGGCCTGCAGCAACTCGTACTCCGACAGACTGGTCTGGGCTCCGAGCAGTTCCTGATGCAGCGCCGTCATGAGCGCCTGGGTTTCGCTCATGGCTGCCGGTCGCCGCGGACTGACGTTCGGGGTAGGGCGGCGGAAGCTTTGCGCGTAAAATGCCGGCCTTTCGTTTTTTCCTTTCGCGGATTCATCCATGGGCACCCTTTCGGTCAACCAGAACAAGCTGCAAAAACGCCTGCGCCGTCTTACCGGCGAAGCCATCGCCGACTACAACATGATCGAGGACGGCGACAAGGTCATGGTCTGCCTGTCCGGTGGCAAGGACAGCTACACCCTGCTCGACATGCTGCTCTATCTGCAGAAGGTCGCGCCGATTCGTTTCGAGATCGTGGCGGTCAACCTCGACCAGAAGCAGCCGGGCTTTCCTGAACACGTTTTACCCCAGTATCTGCAGGAACTGGGGGTCGAGTACCACGTTCTGGAACGTGATACCTATTCCGTGGTGAAGGAAAAGATCCCCGAGGGCAAGACCACCTGTTCGCTGTGCTCGCGCCTGCGCCGGGGCATCCTCTATACCTTCGCCGACGAGATCGGCGCGACGAAGATGGCGCTCGGCCATCATCGCGACGACATGGTAGAAACCTTCTTCCTCAATTTGTTCCATGGCGGCACCCTCAAGGCCATGCCGCCCAAGTTGCGCGCCGATGACGGCCGCAATGTGGTGATCCGCCCGCTCGCCTACTGCAACGAGAAGGACATCGAGGCCTACGCCGTCCTGCGCGAATTCCCCATCATTCCCTGCAACCTTTGCGGCTCCCAGGAAAACCTGCAGCGCAAGGTGGTCAAGGAGATGCTGCTGGAGTGGGAGCGCAAGACGCCGGGGCGCACCGAGATCATGTTCCGCGCCCTGCAAAACGTGGTGCCCTCGCAGCTGGCCGATCGCGAGCTGTTCGACTTCGCCAGTCTCAAGATCGATGACAGCGCGACGCCGCGCTTCGTCCAGGTGATGAATCTCTGATGCGGGACTACGCCTGGCTGCTCGAATACGCCCTCAACCGCTGTGGCTCGCGTGCGGCCCTGGAAGCGCGACTGCCGCAACCGGTGGATGCCGCGACCCTGAGGTCCGTGGGCGATGACCGCTATCTGTCGCTGCTGACCCGCCGCATCTTTCGCGCCGGACTCAAGCACAGCCTGGTGGATGCCAAGTGGCCGGCCTTCGAGGAGGTCTTCTTCGGCTTCGATCCGGAGAGGGTGGTGCTCATGGGCGGCGAACGCCTGGAGCGGCTGATGCAGGATGCGCGGCTGATCCGCCACCTGGGCAAGTTGCGCAGCGTGCCGATCAACGCCCAGATGGTGCTCGACTTCCAGCGTAGCCACGGCAGCTTCGGCCAGTTGCTGGCCGAATGGCCAACAGAGGACATCGTTGGCCTGTGGGAGCTGCTGACCAAACGTGGCAACCAGCTGGGTGGCCTGTCGGCGCAGCGCTTCCTGCGCATGGCCGGCAAGGACACCTTTCTGGCGACCGACGATGTGGTGACGGCGCTCAAGGCGCAGAACATCCTCGACAAGGCGCCCACCGCCAAGCGCGATCGGCAGCAGATGCAGGAGGCCTTCAACCTCTGGCAGGAGCAGAGCGGGCGTCCGCTCTGCCAGCTGTCGGTGATGCTGGCCCTGACGGTGAATCATTGACTGACGCCCTGGCCCGCGCCCGGGGTCTGCTCGCACGGGCCGGGCGGGTGCTGTTCATCACCGGGGCTGGGCTTTCCGCCGACTCCGGACTGCCGACCTATCGCGGCCTTGGCGGGCTGTACAACGGCCTCACCGAGGAAGGCATCCCCATCGAGGCGGCGCTGTCGGGCAGCATGCTCCGGCAGCGTCCGGAGCTCTGCTGGCGCTACCTGGCGCAACTCGGCCGCGCCTGCGCCGCGGCCGTGCCCAATGCGGCGCACCAGGCGATTACCGATTTCGGCGTTCGACATCCCGGCAGCTGGGTACTGACACAGAACATCGACGGCTTTCATCGCCAGTCGGGTTTTCCATCGGAGCGGCTGATCGAGATCCACGGACAACTGGAGCCGCTCGCCTGCATGAGTTGCGCGCAGGCCGTCGAGGAGGCTCAGGATTACCTGGCCGGTCCGTTGCCACCGCGTTGTCCCTCCTGCGGCGGTATGTTGCGGCCACCCGTGGTGCTGTTCGAGGAAGCCTTGCCGGTCATCGAACTGCAGCGCCTGCAGGAGGCGGTGGAGGAGGGCTTCGACCTGGTGATCGCCGTCGGCACCACGGCTGCCTTCGGCTACATCCAGGCGCCGATCGGGCAGGCCCTGGCGCAGGGGGGTGACCTCATCGAGATCAACCCGGACCGTTCGTCGCTGAGTGGCCTGGCGACCGTTCAGATCAAAAAAAGGGCCGTAGACGTCCTTCCCGGGCTTTTGAGTCACATCGATGGCTAAAAAAACTTGCCATCTGTGATCCAGGTCGGCAAGGTGTCGAAACTTTGAAAAAACGACACGGTCGTGCCCATGCCAAGGAACCGCCTCGCACCCCTCGTGCCCCTGTCTTTTGTCTGTCTGCTCGCCGCCTGTGCGAGTGCGCCGCAAAGTCCTGACACCCTCGTTACCCAGGATTCGCCTACTACCTCCCGGACGTTCCAGGCCGCTTCGCTGCATGGCCTGGGTGGCGCTGGCAACGGCTCCGCGCCTGTGGAGGCCGAGGGTGCTCAGCAACGTCCGGTCTTTCCGCATACCCAGTCGCCGCATCAGCTCGACTGGGAGCGCGAGGTCGGCCCGCGCCAGGCGCTGCCGAATCTGGCGGACCAGATCCTCAATCGTGCCACCCAGCTGGTGGGGACGCCCTATCGCCGTGGCGGCAGCACCCTGGCCGGTTTCGACTGCAGCGGTTTCGTCAATTACGTGTTTCGCGAGCGCGCCGGGATGAGCCTGCCGCGTTCCACCCGCGAGATCATCGATCTCGAAGTACCGGTAGTCAGCAAGAACGATCTGGAACCTGGCGACCTGTTGCTGTTCAATAGCAACGGCCGTGGCCGGGTCAGTCACACCGGTATCTACATGGGCGAAGGCAAATTCATCCATTCCTCCAGTCGTCGTAGCGGCGGGGTGCGGGTGGACAGCCTGAACGACCAGTACTGGAAGGTGAGTTTCCTGGAAGGCAAGCGCGTATTGCGCTGAGGCGTATCGCCGCGATCTTCGCCGGTGCGCTTCGAGGACCCGTCGAGGCTGCGTGGCAGGCCGACGGTGATCGATGGATAACTAAGGATGTCTCCAATGCCGCATGCGGCTCGCCTCGGATTGTATTGCGCCTTCGTACTGCTGGCCGCCTGTGCCGGCAGGCCGCCCCAGGCCCCCGCAACGGCCCCGGTCGTCTCCCGTCCCCTGCTGGAAAGCCAGGCCCAGGCGGCCAACGATGTACTCTTTCGGGCCATCGGCCTGGTCGGCACCCCCTATCGCTACGGCGGCAACACCCCGGCCGGTGGGTTCGACTGCAGCGGTCTGATCGGCTACGTCTATCGCGATGCGGCTGGCGTGACCCTGCCGCGCTCGACCCGCGAGATGATCACCCTCGGCTCGCCCAATGTGGCGCGCAACGCCCTGCAGCCCGGTGATCTGATCTTCTTCGCCACCGCCGGTGGTCGTCAGGTCAGCCATGCCGGCATCTATGTCGGGGAAGGGCGCTTCGTGCATGCGCCGCGTACCGGCGGTACCGTACGCCTGGACAGCTTGGCCAAGCCCTACTGGCAGAACAGCTACCTGCAGGCCAAGCGCGTGCTGGTCACGCCGAGTCTCGCCGGCGGCTATTGAACCCCGTTTCGCCTGGGCCGCTCGAATGGGCATCCAGCCCGTGCGGAGCCCATCATGCCCCAGGCGATACGTCTGCCGCCCCAGCCGGCTCGTTGCGAGCTGTGCGGTCGGGCGGCGCCGCTCACCCGCCATCATCTGATCCCTCGCTCGCTGCACGACAAGGCCTACGTGCGCAAGAGATTCGACCGCATCAGCCGGATCACCGCCACCCTCTGGGTCTGCCGACCCTGCCACAACCATATCCACCAGACCTTCGACGAAAAGACCCTGGCACTGGAATACAACAGCCGTGAGTTGTTGCTCAGCGATGCGCGCATTCGCCAGTTCGTCGACTGGCTGGCGGCCAAGCCCGATGGCTTCATCCCCAAACGCTGAGTAATACCACCCCTATAGCATTTTACATCTGGGTGATTTCCTTCCTGTTCGGAGTGCAGGTAATCAGGATCCGAGGCAGGCAGCGTTCCAGGGGCACGCATCAGGATGCAGCCGGACCGAAGTGGGAATGTAAAGGCCGCTGTCAAGGTGCGGGCTGAAACTGTCGCCTGCATCTCACCTCCGGGGGCGAACGTTACGGCGGCTTGCCGCTGCGATTAGGATGAAGGCAAAGCCACGGCGGAATCGGCCAGTCCGATTCGACCTCACGAGGAGAGCTGATGAGATCCCTGGCCCTGCCCCTGCTGGCGGGGATGCTGCTCCTGTCCAGGACCGCGCTGATCCACGCCAACGAGACGCCCCTGGCGCGTGGCGAATATCTGACCCGCCTGGGCAACTGCCAGGGCTGCCATACCCGTCCCGATGGCGCGCCCTTCGCCGGTGGCGTCGCCTTCGAGACGCCTTTTGGCCGTCTCTATTCGAGCAACATCACCCCGGATCGCGAGCACGGGCTGGGTGACTGGACGGCGGACGAGTTTCGCCGGGCCTTGCACGAGGGGCTGGGGCGGGAGGGCGAGCAGCTCTATCCGGCCTTTCCCTATACGGCCTTTACCCGCTTGAGCGACGAGGATGTCGCGGCCATCTTCGCCTATCTGCAGGTCCAGCGCCCCGTACCCTATGCACCGCCGGCCAATGCCTTGCGCTTTCCCTTCGATCAGCGTGCCCTGATCCGTGGCTGGAAATGGCTGAACTTCCGTCAGGGTCCGCTGCCTGCCGTGGCGGACGCTGAGGTGGCGCGGGGCGCCTACCTGGCGGAGGCGGTGGGGCACTGCCAGGAGTGCCATACGCCGCGGACCTGGAGCCAGGGTCTCGACAGCGGTCGGGCCTATGCCGGCGCGACCCAGCAAGGCTGGACGGCCTGGAATCTCACCGCGGATCCCCGCGGCCTTGGCGGCTGGAGCGATGCCAAGCTGGCCAGCTATCTGCGCGAAGGGCATCAGCGTGGCGAAGCCGTGGCGGCGGGACCCATGGCCGAGGTGGTGAGTGGCGGTACCCGTCATCTGAAGGATGCGGACCTCGGCGCCCTGATCGCTTATCTGCGGACCCTGCCGGCGCAGCCCGGAGCGGTGCCGGCGCGGGCCGAGGTGCAGCCGCCCGGGGAAACCGGGCCGCTTACCGCTGCCGAGGCGGAAAGCGCGGCCTTGCTGCAATCCGCCTGCGCCAGCTGTCATGCCCCGGATGACCGGGGGCCGGCTGGTCCCTATCCACGCTCCTTCAGCAACTATTCGGCGGTGCGCGATCCCGCAGGGACCAACCTGGTGCGCGTCCTGCTCGACGGCCTCGATCGCCAGGGGCGGACCGAGCACGCCTTCATGCCAGCCTATCGGGACTTGCTCAGCGATCAGCAACTGGCCGATCTGGCCACCTACATCGGCCGCCGCTTTGGCGGCCACGCCGCCGACATCCGTCCTGCGGACGTGGCGGCCGCGCGCGAAGGAGAGAAATAGCGGTGGCGGCCATCGAATTGAAGGTCAATGGCGAGCAGCGACAACTCGACGTCGATCCGCGCATGCCCTTGTTGGAGGCCTTGCGTGACGAACTGGGTCTCAAGGGGCCGAAGTTCGGCTGCGGCCTGGGCGAGTGTGGCGCCTGTACGGTGCTGGCGGATGGCAAGCCGGTGCGTGCCTGTCTGCTGCCGGCAGTCTCCTTTGCCGGTCGTGAGCTGCTGACCCTGGAAGGTCTGGGTACGCCTGAGGCGCCGCATGCGTTGCAGCAGGCCTTTATCGAGGAACAGGCGGCGCAGTGCGGCTATTGCATCCCCGGCATGGTGATGACCGCCCGGGCGCTGCTCGAACGCGTGCCCGATCCCAGCGATGCACAGATCCGCCAGGCGCTGGCGGCCAACTTCTGTGGCTGCGGTACCCACTATCGCATCCTCCGTGCGGTCAAGCGGGCGGCGGTGCTCCTGCGCGACGGGCAGGCTCCGGCATGACGCTGTCGCGACGTGCCTTTCTCGGCGGCAGCGCAGTGCTGCTGCTGGGTTTCAGCCTGCAGCGACCGGTCGCCGCCCAGGTGCTGCCTGCACCGGCTGACCCGGCGGATCTGGCCAAGACCTTCGATCAGCGCCAGCTGGATGCCTGGCTGGCGGTGGACGCCCAGGGCCAGGTCACCGTCTACAGCGGCAAGGTGGAACTGGGTACCGGGGTCAGCACGGCGCTGCGGCAGATCGTGGCCGAGGAGCTTTGCGTGGCCTTTGCCGCCACCCGGCTGATCCAGGGCGATACCCGGCTGACCCCGGACCAGGGCATCACCGCCGGCAGCAAGAGTCTGCAGGTGGGCGGCGCCCAGTTGCGCAAGGCCGCCGCCAGCGCACGGCAATTCCTGTTTCTGGAGGGGTCGCGGCGCCTGGGGCTGGATCTGGCGGTGGTGGACACGGTGGATGGCCGCGTGGTCTATCGCGGCGATCCCAGCGGGCGCTTTGTCAGCTATGGCGAACTGGTGGGTGGACGGCCCCTGGGGCGGCTGGTCAATCAGGCCGTGCGTACCCGCGCCGTCAAGGATTACCGCCTGGTCGGCACCTCGGTGCCGCGCGAGGACATCCCCGCCAAGCTGTTTGGCAGTTTCGACTATGTCCATGACCGGCGCCTGCCCGGCATGCTGCATGGCTGCGTGATACGGCCGCCCTGCACCGGCTCGGCGCGGCTGGCGGGGGTGAGCCTGCGCGGTATCGATGCCAGCGCCCTGCCGGCCGGCGCGCAGCTGGTGTACGAAGGCGCCTTCGTCGCGGTGGTGGCCGAGCAGCCCTGGCTGGCGCGGCAGGGCGCGGCGGCGCTGCGGGTGGACTGGAGCCTGGTGTCGGACCTGCCACTGCCGGGCGAACTCTACGCTCGGCTGGAAGCCAAGGCCGGACCGGCCGACATCCAGCAGGAGGCCGGTGACGTTGAAGGCGAATTGGCGAATGCCGCGCAGCGGCTGGACGCCGAGTATCGCTGGCCCTATCAGAACCATGACTCCATCGGTCCCTCCTGCGCGGTGGCGGACGTGCGTGCCGACGGCGCCACGGTCTGGAGCGGTACCCAGGGCGTCTATCAGCTCCGGGCGGCACTGGCGGATTTGCTGGCGCTGCCGGAAGACAGTATCCATGTCATCTATCAGCAGGCTTCGGGTTGCTATGGCCATAACGGCGCCGATGACGCGGCGGCCGATGCGGCGCTGCTGTCCAAGCTGTGCGGCCGTCCGGTGCGGGTGCAGTGGAGTCGGGCCGACGAGCACGGCTGGAATCCCAAGGGTCCGGCCATGCTGCTGCGTCTGGCGGGTGGCCTGAGCGCGGCTGGTGATCTGCTCGCCTGGCGCTTCGCCAACTGGACGCCTACCCACCTGACCCGACCCAATGGCCAGACCGGCAAGGCGGCGCTGCTCGCCGGGCAGCTGGCCTACAACCTGCCGCTCAAGGGCGGGCGGGGCGGCGGCAATCGCAATGCGCCGCTGGACTACGACCTGCTCAACGTCCAGGTGGCCACCCATTGGCTGGAAGCCGGGGATTCGCCGCTGCGACCCTCGGCCCTGCGCGCCCTGGGAGCGGTCGGCAATACCTTTGCCAACGAATCCTTCATGGACGAGCTGGCCCTGGCGGCCGGGGTCGATCCGCTGGAATTCCGCCTGCGCTATCTGCAGGACCTTCGCGCCCGGGCGGTGCTGCAGGCCGCCACCGCCAAGGCCGGTTGGCAACCACCCACCAGGCAGGAAAAGGTCTGGGACGGTGCCCAGGCAAAAGGGCAGGGGCTGGCCTTCCTGCACTACGAAAACGAAAACGCCTATGTGGCCGCGGTGGTCGAGGTGGCGGTGGGCGAGGCGACGGGGATCCGGGTCACCCGCGTGGTGGTGGCCCATGACTGCGGTCTGATCGTCAATCCGGATGGCCTGCGCAATCAGCTGGAAGGCTGCGTGGTCCAGGGCATCGCCCGGACCCTCAAGCAGGCGGTACGCTTCGATCACCAGGGAGTGACCAGCCTGGAGTGGAGTGCCTATCCGCCGCTGACCTTCAACGAATTGCCCGAGCTGGAACTGGAGCTGATTGATCGGCCGGAAGAACCGGCGGTGGGAGCCGGGGAGGCCACCACCGCGGCCATCCCCGCGGCCATCGCCAATGCCGTGGCGGCGGCGACCGGTCTGCGCCTGCGCGAGGTACCGCTGAATCGCCAGCGTTTGCGCGAGGCGCTGGCCGCTAGCCGCTAGGCGCGTTTCAGCCGCTGCTTGAAGAACAGCGCGGCGCCGGCGCCCAGCACGGCGACGATCACCGCGCCGATCCACAGCGACTCGTTGCCGGCGAAGCTGAAGTGGTTGGCGCCCTTGGCCGCCAGATAACCCGGGCCCATCATCAGCGGCGCCCAGACGATGGCCGAGAGCACATTGGCCGACTGGAAGCGCAGCTGGTTCATCGCCATCATCCCGGCCACCAGAGGCACGGTGTTGCGGATCATGGTCAGGAAGCGTCCGCCGAATACCGCGAAGAAGCCATAGCGGCGAAAGAACAGCCGGGTCCTGGCCACCTGCTTGCGATAGCGGCGAAAGGGCGGGCGGTGGACGATACTGGGACCGAGCCAGCGGCCGATGATGTAGGAGCAGATGTCGCCGAGGATGGCGCCGACGATGGCGGCCAGCACCAGCGGCACCGGCGAGAGCACCCCGGAGCCGGCCAGGCCGCCGACCACCAGCAGCAGCGCCGTGGCCGGAATGAAGACGCCCAGCAGCACCAGGGACTCGCCAAAGGCGAGCAGGCCGACGAGCAGCGGCGCCCAGGCCTGGTGGGTTTCGATAAAGCCAAGTAGCGATTGCGTCAGGGATTCCATGGGAGGCCACTCTTGCCGAAAGTCCTAAGACTACGTTGCACTCGTGGCCTGCCAGCCGTTTCAACAGCTTGAATCAATTTCCATTGCTGGAAGTGCGCAGGAGCGCGCATTGGCGCCCCCGACGGGACGCCTCAGCGTTTCGCCAGAGCGTCCTGAGCGTCCTGAGCAGCCTGCCAGCGCAGTGCGTGGCGCTCGCCGACGACGAAACGATCGCCCTGGAAGTCCCAGCGCTCCACGTCCACGGTCTTTTCCGCCCCTTCGCCGACCAGCAGGCGATTGAAGGAGTTGGGCGAGGTGCCGCGCACGCGAGAGGAGAGGGCGGTGCCGGCCTGGACGATCCAGACCTCGCGGGGCAGGGTGGGGTACTGGCGACTCAGCGGCAGCACATAGGGCAGATGGATATGCCCGCCCATCACCAGATCCAGTCCGGCGTCGGCCCAGGTGGCCAGGGCGTGATCGGCGTTGTGCTGCAGATTGCTCAGGTCACTGAGTTCGAGGGCGCCGAAGGGCTGGTGGGCGATGACGATGCGCAGCTTGCCCGGACCGGCGCGGCGCAGGCGCTCGGCCACCCGCTCGATCTGCTCGGTGCTTACCGCGCCGTCCTTGTGGCGTTGCGGAGCGGTGGTGTTGAGCCCGACCAGCAACAGCTCGTCGTTTTCGAAACTGGGCTCCAGATCCTGGCCGAAATGGCGGCGATAGTTGCCATAGGGCGTCAGGAAACGCGCGAAGACGTTGTACAGCGGCAGGTCGTGATTGCCCGGGATCACCAGGGTTTGCGGAATGCCGTGGCTTTCCAGGCGTTCGACGAAGGTCTTGGCGGCGGCGAATTGTTCGCGCCGGGCGCGCTGGGTGATGTCCCCGGAGAGGATGAGGACATCGGCGCCGTGCTCGCGGACATGGGCTTCCAGAGCCGCGACCACGGCGGGTTGCTCGGTGCCGAAGTGGGTATCGGAGATTTGTAGGAGGGTCGTCATGAGGACCTGTTTTCCAACGGATTCCCCTTTACGACCGCAACGGGCGCCAAGCTATCCGGCGAGCACTAGTCAGAGGCTGTTCCAAGGCTCGCTAGCCAGCGCCAAACAAGGCCTAGGCGGCCCCGCGAAAATGGCTGAGGAAGCGGATCAACCCCGTGCTTTTACTTGCGTGGGGTAAATGAGCATTCCGACCGGGCTGGCGACCCAGGCCATTTTCAACGCAGTTTGGCCGACGCGCAGCAGCCTTCGAACAGTCTCTTAGACTTCGCCGTCGTGATGCCAGGCGTCATGCAGCTCGGAGGCATTGGCTTCGCCGACTTCGGCGCGGGCCTTGAGCCAGTCCAGCAGGGCGGTACGGTCTTCCGCGGTGGGCGAGGTGTAGCGCTTGTTGGCCATGATGGTGCCTTCGACCCAGGCGTTGTCGAAGCCGCCGATGTAGTCCAGCGTGCGCTCTTCGACGTAGTCGATGAAGTCGCCCAGGAAGGTGTCCAGATCGTCTTCGCTGAGTTCGTTCTTGAAGCTCACCTTGATTTCAAAGGCCAGTTCCTGGAATTCGCCCAGGTACTGCTTCTTGCGCAGGCGACGCTTCATGCGGCTCAAACGGGGATCTTGGTTGGTATCGGTCATGGCGAAGGCCTGGATATCGATTAAAGGGCGGGCATTATCCCTGGCGTCGACGGGTAATGCCAATGCCGACCGCTCCAGCGGTGGGTCGGCCGGACCTTTTTGCCTGCGACCGGAGCGCGCAGTAGCGGAAGGACCTGCTCAGGCCGCCATGGCCGCGCAGGCATCGGCGCAGGCGTTGCAGGCCCGGGCGCAGGCCTGGCAGTGTTCGGCCTTGTGCTTGCCGCATTCGGCGGCGCAGGCGCGGCAGGTGGCCAGGCACAGGGCGCAGGCTTCGGCAATGCGGTCGCTATCGCGCTGCATGAAGGTGGCGGCCAGGCGACAGGCATCGGCGCAGTCGCGGTCCAGGCGGACGCAGTCGCGCATCATGTCCAGATTGACTTCGCCCAGGCAGGCGCTGGCGCAGGTTTCACAGGCGGCGGCGCAGTCGAGACAGGCCTTGATACAGGCGGCGAGGGTGGCATCGTTCATCCGGTAGCTCCTGGTGAGGGTTGCCTAGGGTGGACCCGGCCGCCTGGCGCCGAGTTCGGCCGGTGCGATCGATTGACGCTCTCCCGGGTAGTCCGTACCCTGCGCCCTTGCACGTGGTGCCCCGCCTCGCCGGGGTGAAACAGGGAAGCCGGTCGAGCCGGCGCTGCCCCCGCAACGGTAGTTGAGCAGTAGCTGCGCGATACCCACTGGCCCTGGCCGGGAAGGGGCGCAGCAGATGCCCCCAGGGCATCGGCTCACCAGCCCGGAGACCGGCCACGCTTGCGTTCATCTCGGCGATGCGGAGGGCGTCGCGCGGCGTCGCCACCTGCCTTGCGCGGGCGGCGTCTCTGCCCGTTTCTCCGCCGCGCCCGCACCCGGAGAACCACCCATGACCGATAGCCCCGATTCGACCAGCCCCGAGCGCGACGAGCGCCACCGTGCGCGCATGGTGCGCAAGAAGGCGGTGATCGACGCCCGCATCGCCGAAGCTCAGGACGAGCGCGGCCTGCTGCTGGTCCACACCGGCATCGGCAAGGGCAAGAGCAGCTCGGCCTTCGGCATGGCGGCGCGTGCCCTCGGCCATGGCATGAAGGTGGGCGTGGTGCAATTCATCAAGGGCCGCCGCGACACCGGCGAGCAACTCTTCTTCAGGCGCTTCCCGGACGAGGTGCGCTACCACGTCATGGGCGAGGGCTTCACCTGGGATACCCAGGACCGGGCCCGCGATCTGCAGTCGGCTGCCGCCGCCTGGGCGGTGGCGGTCGAGCTGCTGCGCGATCCGGCCATCGGCCTGGTGCTGCTGGACGAACTCAACATCGCCTTCAAGCACGGCTATCTGGACGTCGACCAGGTGCTGGCCGATCTGGCCGGGCGCCCGGCGCACCAGCACGTGGTGGTGACC
>NZ_JASCON010000159.1:0-2240 GCF_029959585.1 Pseudomonas sp. PS02302 | reverse complement strand
ATGCAAAACGGCGCCCCAGGGCGCCGTTTTGCATTCCAGGCTTCCTAGCCCGCGGCGCTGACGCGAAAATTCAATCGCGGGAAATGCACCTGGAGCGCCCCCAGCTGCGCGTCGTGGCGACGGATCACCAGGGCTTCGCTGTCGGCATGCACCAGCTCGCCCACCACGGGATCCACCCCATAGTCGGTCGCCGCCACGCTCACCCGGTCACCCCAGGCGAAGCCTTCCACGGCAACGGCCTGGTCGCGCGGCAAGGCCAGCGGCTCCGCAGCCCTGGCGATCTCCAGCGCCTCGGCGGCACCGAGTTCCTCATGGGTACCATGACCGAACCCCAGCACCCGGGCGAACCAGGCGGCGATCTCGGGACGCTCGTCGATCAGGGGTGCCAGTTGTGGTGTGCTCTTGAGAAACCAGAAGTTGTGCGCCAGGGCGATGTCGGCCAGCGAGGGCGCGCCGAAGAGGAATTCGCCAGCGCTGCGCTTGAGTTGGGTTTCCAGCCGGGTCAGCAGGGTCGGCAGCTGTTGCCGGGCCTGCTCGGGTGTCAGACGACTCAGGCTGCCACCACTGAACAGCGCCTTGCGGTCATCCATGAAGGCCTGGGCCTGCTCCGGCGGCAGACTGGCCAGGCGCGGCCCCATGATCTCCGGCTGGAACATCAGCGCCACCGCATGCTGGAACAGTACCGAATCCGCCCAGCCGGCAAAGGCGGCCACGACCGCTTCCTGACCTTCCGGAAACAGCGCCGGCACCGCCTTTTCCGCCTCCAGCCGGCGCGCGATCAGCGCCGTGTCGCAATAGACATCGGCCCCCACCTGCAGCACCGGGGTCTTGCGATAGCCGCCGGTGAGCGCCACCAGCTCGGGCTTGGGCAGCATCCGCGGAATGATCACCGAACGCCAGGCCAGCCCCTTGAAACCCAGCAGCAGGCGCGCCTTCTCGGCGAAGGGCGATTGCCAATAGTGATGCAGAATCAGCTCGGACATGACAGCACTCCTGAATCAGCCACGAGCGAGGTACCGGACAGGGCCAGCACCAGGGCTTCCTTGGCTCGTTTGGGTAGCTTCTTGATCTGAATTTCGCGGCGCAGGGCGGCCGACTTGTCGCCGCAGGCTTCCACATAGACCAGCGCCTGGGCCGGGCTGGAAGCGAAGAAGCGGGCACCGCGGCCACTGCGGTGCTGGGCGAAACGGCGCTCGGGATCATCGCTGATGCCGCAATAGAGCGCTTGATTCTCGGCGCGCACCAGGTAGACATACCAGGTGCGCGCAGGTGGCAGGGGGTCGTCGCTCACCGTCAGGCGAACCACTCCCGGGCGGTACGCCAGACGCACACGCCGACGAAGTAGATGCCGCTGGCGAACCAGAGGACCATCAGCCACAGCGGCTTGTCGGGATGCACGAACACCATCATGGCGCTGCTCAGCAGCCAGATGGACGTCACGGCGATGTTCAAGGCCATCAGCTGGCGCACGCGGAAGGGATGCAGGAACTTGACCCGGGTCAGGGTCAGGGCGGCCAGCACCAGTACCACCGCCATGCTGAACCAGGGCGCCAGGTCCAGCACGTAGAAATACAGCGCCACCACGTTCCAGGCCGCGGGAAAGCCGACGAAATAGTTGTCCGCGCTCTTCATGTTCACATTGCAGAAACAGAACAGCGACGACAATAGGATGATGCCCACCGCCACCAGCTCGAAGTGCGGCGGCAAGGGAACAAAGCGATAGATGAAGATCGCCGGAATGAACACATAGGTCAGGTAGTCGACCACCAGGTCCAGCGCGGAGCCGTCGAAATGGGGCAGGACCCGCTTGACTTCGAACTTGCGCGCCAGGGTACCGTCGAGCCCGTCGACGAGCAGGGCAATGCCGAGCCACATCAGGCAACCCTTGGGTTGACCGTCGACCAGAGCGAGCAGCGCCAGAAGCGCGAGGATCACACCACTGGAGGTCACCGCATGGGCGCCCCAGGCCTTGGCTTTTGTCAGCATGAGCGGATGGGAAATGGAGTTCACGGGCGTCTCTCTATGATGACGGCTTCGACTGCCCAGCGCACCACCCGTTCTGGCGATACGCTACGAAATCGACAATGAAGCCGGTGAACGGCAAGGCGGGCCTTGACCGCCGACCCCGGAAACCGGGCGCCAAACATCGAGGATACCGCGCCTTGCCGTCCTTTGCCCGCCTTCCCGCCGAACGCCCGTGACTGGGTTCGCAGGACGACCGGGGCGGAGCAGGTCCGCCC
>NZ_JASCON010000158.1:0-2407 GCF_029959585.1 Pseudomonas sp. PS02302 | reverse complement strand
GTTTTCGGCGTCGTCTTCCTCACGCTCTGACCGCGGTCAGATTGTTTGGGTGTTATATGGTCAAGCCTCACGGGCAATTAGTATCGGTTAGCTCAACGCCTCACAGCGCTTACACACCCGACCTATCAACGTCGTAGTCTTCGACGGCCCTTCAGGAAGCTCAAGGCTCCAGTGAGATCTCATCTTGAGGCAAGTTTCCCGCTTAGATGCTTTCAGCGGTTATCTCTTCCGAACGTAGCTACCCGGCAATGCCACTGGCGTGACAACCGGAACACCAGAGGTTCGTCCACTCCGGTCCTCTCGTACTAGGAGCAGCCCCTCTCAAATCTCAAACGTCCACGGCAGATAGGGACCGAACTGTCTCACGACGTTCTAAACCCAGCTCGCGTACCACTTTAAATGGCGAACAGCCATACCCTTGGGACCGGCTTCAGCCCCAGGATGTGATGAGCCGACATCGAGGTGCCAAACACCGCCGTCGATATGAACTCTTGGGCGGTATCAGCCTGTTATCCCCGGAGTACCTTTTATCCGTTGAGCGATGGCCCTTCCATACAGAACCACCGGATCACTAAGACCTACTTTCGTACCTGCTCGACGTGTCTGTCTCGCAGTCAAGCGCGCTTTTGCCTTTATACTCTACGACCGATTTCCGACCGGTCTGAGCGCACCTTCGTACTCCTCCGTTACTCTTTAGGAGGAGACCGCCCCAGTCAAACTGCCCACCATACACTGTCCTCGATCCGGATAACGGACCAGAGTTAGAACCTCAAGATTGCCAGGGTGGTATTTCAAGGATGGCTCCACGCAGACTGGCGTCCACGCTTCAAAGCCTCCCACCTATCCTACACAAGCAAGCTCAAAGTCCAGTGCAAAGCTACAGTAAAGGTTCACGGGGTCTTTCCGTCTAGCCGCGGATACACTGCATCTTCACAGCGATTTCAATTTCACTGAGTCTCGGGTGGAGACAGCGCCGCCATCGTTACGCCATTCGTGCAGGTCGGAACTTACCCGACAAGGAATTTCGCTACCTTAGGACCGTTATAGTTACGGCCGCCGTTTACCGGGGCTTCGATCAAGAGCTTCGCTTGCGCTAACCCCATCAATTAACCTTCCGGCACCGGGCAGGCGTCACACCCTATACGTCCACTTTCGTGTTTGCAGAGTGCTGTGTTTTTAATAAACAGTCGCAGCGGCCTGGTATCTTCGACCGGCATGAGCTTACGGGGTAAACCCTTCACCCTCACCGGCGCACCTTCTCCCGAAGTTACGGTGCCATTTTGCCTAGTTCCTTCACCCGAGTTCTCTCAAGCGCCTTGGTATTCTCTACCCGACCACCTGTGTCGGTTTGGGGTACGGTTCCTAGTTACCTGAAGCTTAGAGGCTTTTCCTGGAAGCATGGCATCAACCACTTCTCCTTCTAAAAGAAGGATCGTCATCAGCTCTCGGCCTTAACTGTCCGGATTTACCTAAACAGTCAGCCTACCACCTTAAACTTGGACAACCAACGCCAAGCTGGCCTAGCCTTCTCCGTCCCCCCATCGCAGTAACTAGAAGTACGGGAATATTAACCCGTTTCCCATCGACTACGCCTTTCAGCCTCGCCTTAGGGACCGACTCACCCTGCGTCGATTAACGTTGCGCAGGAACCCTTGGTCTTTCGGCGTGCGAGTTTTTCACTCGCATTGTCGTTACTCATGTCAGCATTCGCACTTCTGATACCTCCAGCAAGCTTCTCAACTCACCTTCACAGGCTTACAGAACGCTCCTCTACCGCATCACCAAAGGTGATACCCGTAGCTTCGGTGCCTGGTTTGAGCCCCGTTACATCTTCCGCGCAGGCCGACTCGACTAGTGAGCTATTACGCTTTCTTTAAAGGGTGGCTGCTTCTAAGCCAACCTCCTAGCTGTCTAAGCCTTCCCACATCGTTTACCACTTAACCAGGACTTTGGGACCTTAGCTGACGGTCTGGGTTGTTTCCCTTTTCACGACGGACGTTAGCACCCGCCGTGTGTCTCCCATGCTCGGCACTTCTGGGTATTCGGAGTTTGCATCGGTTTGGTAAGTCGGGATGACCCCCTAGCCGAAACAGTGCTCTACCCCCCAGAGTGATACATGAGGCGCTACCTAAATAGCTTTCGAGGAGAACCAGCTATCTCCGAGCTTGATTAGCCTTTCACTCCGATCCACAAGTCATCCCCTGCCTTTTCAACGGAAGTGGGTTCGGTCCTCCAGTCAGTGTTACCTAACCTTCAACCTGCTCATGGATAGATCGCCCGGTTTCGGGTCTATTCCCAGCGACTAAACGCCCTATTAAGACTCGCTTTCGCTACGCCTCCCCTATTCGGTTAAGCTCGCCACTGAAAATAAGTCGCTGACCCATTATACAAAAGGTACGCAGTCACC
>NZ_JASCON010000157.1:0-2689 GCF_029959585.1 Pseudomonas sp. PS02302 | reverse complement strand
GTCCACTCGCAGCGGGTCCGGGCTGCGCTCGGCGTCAGGCGCGGGTTCTTCTGGTACGGCGGGTGCAGGGGCCGGTTCCCGCGGGGCGACCGCGACCGCGGTCGCGGGCAGCGGTTCGCCTGCGCCGGCGCTCAGGGCCTGCGCCAGCGCCTGCTGGCTAGCTCGCTGTTCGCGCTGCCAGCGCTGGCTGGCGGCCTCGTCCAGGCGACTGACCTCGCCGAGGACGTCGACGCAGCGAAACAGCTGATCGAGGTCCGCCGGACCGAGCTGGCGACGTCCGGCCTGGACCTCGACCAGACAGTCCTCCATGGCGTGGGCCAGTTCCACCAGGCCGTCGAGGTCGACGATGCGCGCCGCGCCCTTGATGGAATGGGCCGCGCGCATCATCGGCTCGATCACCCCGGTGTCGCTGGGGTCGCGCTCCAGGCGCAACAGACCGGCATCCAGCGCCTGCAGATGACTCTGCACCTCGCTGGCGAAGAGATCGTAGAGCGACATCTCGCGCACATCGCGCGGTGGCTGACTCATCGCAGCGCCTCTTCCAGGGCCCGCTCCAGGCGCGTCAGCTCGAGCAGGCCGATCTGGTGCGCGCCCTCGCGATAGACGCCGCCCAGGTAGCTCAGCAGGTCGCCGCCCAGGGTGGCTGGCGGCGGCTGCACCTGGCCCGGGGCATAGCGCTGCAGGCCCAGCACCTCGTCCACCTGTACCGCCCAGGCGCGGCGGCCGATATGCAGTAGCAACAGGCGCGGAAAGCCGCGGGTCTGCTCACCCGGCGCCACCCCCAGCAGCAGCTCCAGGGCCATGCAGGGCTGCAGCTGACCGCGTACCGGGACGATGCCGCGCAGCAACGGCGAGCGCCGGTGCGGGACGCGATGCACGGCGGTGGGTTCGGTGGCGGTCACCAGGCAACTGCCCGGCAGCCCCAGCCATTCCGCGCCGAGGCGAAAGACCAGCGCACTGGCCGAACGCGCCTGGCGATCGTCCAGGGGCTCGGCATAGTGCTCGGCCCAGGCGGTGCGCTCCAGGGCGCTGAGTTCGCGGTTCAGGCTCATGCCTCGTCACCGGCGCGGGTCTGGATGCGCGCGGCCCGTTCGCGCAGGCGTCCGGCTTCGTCGAGTCGGCCGGCTCTTTCACAGATCAGCGCCAGACGACAGAGGGCGGGATAGTGCCCCGGCTCCAGATAGAGCGCCTGGCGCAGCGCCCGCTCGGCTTCGGCGGCGCGGGCGTCGGGCAGGATCAGCGCCAGCAGGAAATGGGCACCGGCCTGGCTGCGATCCGCCTCGAGCAGATTGCGCAACAGCGTCTCGGCTTCGGCGCCGCGCCCGGCATCGGCCAGCCGCCGGGCTTCTTCGAGCGGCGCCGGGCCCGCGGAGACGGCGGTAGTCGGGGCAGGAGACGGCGTGCTTCTGGCGCGCAGGCGCGCAGGCAGGGTCGCCGCGGCGGGTGGGCGCGGTGCGGCCTTGCGCCGTGGCGGCGCAGCCGGCGTGGGCGGACGCGGTTGTTCGGGGGCGGCGGCCTGGCGTTTGACCAGGGCGGAGGCGTGGGCCACGCCCAGGCTGGCGAAGCCGTGCCGCATGGCGCTGACCATCTCCGAACTGCCGACGCAGAGCAGGCCGTCGTCGTGCATGAGCGCGGCCAGGTGACTGAGGGCGCGGCCCTGGGTCTGGTCGTCGAAATAGATCAGCAGGTTGCGGCAGAGCACGACGTCGAAGGCGGTGCCGTCACGCAGGCTGCCCAGCTGCAGGATGTTGCCCTGGCGAAAGCGCACCTGGTTGCGCACCCGTTCGGCCAGGCGATGGCGATCGCCCTCGGGTGCGAAATAGCGATCGCGAAAGCTCAGGTCGCGGGCGCGAAAGGAATTGCGCCCATAGAGGCCACGGCGGGCGCGCTCCAGGGACGGCTCGTTGATGTCCACCGCGGTCACCTCGAAGGCCTGGGCCGGCAGGCCGGTGTCGAACAGCGCCATGGCCAGGGTGTAGGGCTCTTCCCCGGTGGAGCAGGGCAGGCTGAGCAGCCGCACCGGTGCGCCGCTACGGGCATGGCGTTCCTGGGCGAAGCGGGCGGCATGGGCGATGGCCTGGGGATCGCGAAAGAACCAGGTCTCGGGAATGACCAGCAGGTCCAGCAGATCGGCGAATTCGGCTTCGTCGTCGAGGATGCGCGCCATGTAGTCCTCCGCATCGCCCTCCTGACGCTCGCGCAGGCGCTGGCGGATGGCGCGACCGAGCATGTCGTCGGCGATGGCCAGGCCGGTGCGCGCCCGCACCAGGGGCGCCAGCCGGGGATCGAGCTTCACGCGGCCTCCTGGAACAGCAGGGCGGCCAGGCTCGGCGAAAGCAGTCGATCCGGTTCCAGCCACAGCCAGAGGCCCTCGGGCGTTTCCAGCACCTCGCCGAGCCAGGGATAGTCGGGCAGGCGGACGCCTGCCGGTCGTGGCACGCTGGCGGAGATCCGACGCACGCCGGCGACGCCTTCCACCACCAGTCCGAGCGGACGGCTGCGGCCATCGGGCAGGGTGAAGTCCACCAGCAGGATGCGGGTATCCTGGCGCGCCCGGGCACCCGGGCCGCCGCTCATGGCGGTGACGTCGACCACCGGGATCGCCGCGCCGTGCAGGTTCATCAGGCCGGCGCCGCCCGCCGGGGCCGCGGGGAAGCGGGTGAGCTGCAGCAAAGGCAGCACCTGGCGG
>NZ_JASCON010000156.1:0-2738 GCF_029959585.1 Pseudomonas sp. PS02302 | reverse complement strand
CCCCCCGGCCCCCCCCACTCTGTCGGGGGGGGGGGGGGGGGGCCGCGCCCGCCCCCACCCCTAAGCCATCCCTTTTACCCGGTCGGCTACTGGCTTGGCCGGCCGGGTCTTTCTACACATCTGACGGAGAACGACATGCGCGACATCGGCATCGGTCTGATCGGCACCGGCTTCATGGGTCATGCCCATGCCCAGGCCTTCCATCACGCGGCGAGCAGCTTCGCGCTCCCGGTCCGCCCGCGGCGGGTGGCCCTGGCCGACGCCGATCCGGAGCGCGCCGCTCGCTGCGCCGACGCCTGGGGCTTCACCCGCAGCTGCGATTGGGAAAGCCTGATCGCCGATCCCCAGGTCGAGCTGGTGGCCATCACCACCCCCAATCTGCTGCACGCGCCCATGGCCCTGGCGGCCCTGGCGGCGGGCAAGGCGGTCTATTGCGAAAAGCCCCTGGCGGTGAGCCTGGAGGAGGCGACGCGGATGCGCGACGCCGCGCGCCAGGCCGGGGTGGTCAACCGGGTCGGCTACAACTACCTGCAGAATCCCATGCTCAAGCAGGCGCGCGAGCTGATCGACAGCGGCGAACTGGGCGAGATCGTCAGCTTCAGCGGCGAATTCAGCGAAGACTTCATGGGCGATCCCCAGGGGCCCTTCACCTGGCGCTGCGAGACCCGCCAGGCCGGCGGCGCCCTGGCCGATCTGGGCAGCCATATCCTGTCGCTGGTGCGCTTCCTGCTCGGCCCGGTGGCGGCGCTCTGCGCCGATCTGCACACCGCCCATGGCCAGCGGCCCCACCAGGGCGGCACCCGGACGGTGGAGATCGACGACCAGGCCCATCTGCTGCTGCGTTTCGCCAGTGGCGCCCGCGGCACCCTGACCACCAGCTGGCTCAAGCACGGGCGCAAGAATCGCCTGGCCTTCGAGGTCTGCGGCACCCGCGGCACCCTCAGCTTCGACCAGGAGCGGCTCAATGAACTGCGCCTCTACCAGGTCGGCGACCGTCCGGGCCTGGCCGGTTTCCGTACCCTGCTGGCCGGTCCGCACCTGCCGGACTACGCCGCCTTCTGCCCGGCCCCCGGCCACCAGCTCGGCTACAACGAACTCAAGACCCTGGAGGTCCGCTCGCTGCTGGAAGCCCTGGGTGGCAACCCCGGGCATACCGGTGTCGACTTCCAGGAGGCCTGGGAAGTGGAGCGCCTGGCCCAGGCCGCGCGCCAGTCGGCGCAGGAGGAGCGCTGGGTCAGGCTCTAGTCTGGGGTAGGATGCTGGGATCATCCCGCGCGAGGACTGTCCCTCTTCCATGACCACACTCTCCGGCGACGGCCTCACCCCGGTCCGGCGCATGAAGCTCATCGCGCTGCTGCTGCTGTTCCTGGCGGCGGCGCTCTACTGTCTGGCCACCGCCCTGGCGGCCAGCCATCCGGCCTGGGGCTATGCCGCCGCCTTCGCCGAGGCGGCCATGGTCGGGGCCATCGCCGACTGGTTCGCGGTGACCGCGCTGTTCCGCCATCCGCTGGGCCTGCCAATTCCCCACACCGCCATCATTCCGCGCAACAAGGCCGGAGTCGGGCGCAAGCTGTCGGACTTCATCTGCCTGCACTTCCTCGCCACGCCCCAGGTGCTGGCCAAGCTGGAGGAACTGGACGCCGCCGGGCGCCTGGCCGGCTGGTTGCGCCAGCCGGACAACGCCGCCGCGGTGGCCAGCCAGGCCACCGGTGTCGCCCGCTATTCCCTGGAAGCCCTGCGCGAAGTGCGGGTGCAGGCCTTCATCCGGCGAGTGGCGGTGGAGCGGCTGCAGCGCCTGGACGTGGCGGCGCTGTCCGGCGAACTGCTCGACATGCTGACCGCCGACGGTCGCCACCAGGCGGTGCTCGACGAGGTGCTGCAGGAGATCGATCGCCTGCTGCAGGACGAAGACACCCAGGCGCTGATCGCCCGCACCATCGGTGGCGAGCTGCGTACCCTCAAGTATCTGGGCCTGGACGAGCGCGTCGGACGCTGGTCGGCGATCAAGGTGGTGCAGGCGGTGTCGCGCCTGATCGGCGAGATCAGCCATGACCGCGAGCACGAGTTGCGCCGGCACTTCGATGGCTATCTGGTCGGCTTCATCGAGCGCCTCAAGGAGGACCCGGCCTTTCGCCTGCGCGGCGAACAACTGCGCGACCGGCTGCTGGAACACCCGGCGCTGGCGGGTTATCTGCAGGAGCTGTGGGACCAGCTGGTGAACTGGCTGCAAGCGGATCTTGCCGCGCCGGATTCGCGCATCCGCCGGCGCCTGGGTCGGCTGCTGGCCGAGCTGGGCGACACCCTGAGTCGCGACGAAGCCATGCGACGCTGGATCAACGAGCAGCTGATGGCCGTGGCGCCGCCCTTCATCGACCGCAACCGCCAGCGCATTGGCGACTACATCGCCGCCCGCGTGGCCGCCTGGGACACCGACGAGCTGGTCCAGCAACTGGAACAGAGCGTCGGCAAGGACCTGCAGTTCATCCGCATCAACGGCACCCTGGTGGGCGGCCTGGTGGGGCTGGTGCTGCATGCCCTGACGCAGTGGTTGGGGCCGGGGTAGGGCAGGAGGCCCTCCGGAACACACGTGGAAAAGGCTGCGCCGTTTTCCACCCTACCGCTGCATGCTCTGACAGTGTGGTCGGGGTCGGGGTCGGGGCCGGGGTAGGGGCCGGGGTAGGGGCTCGATCGCGGCCCAGGGCCCCCGCCACATTTTAACCAGGGCCGGGTTGGGCGGG
>NZ_JASCON010000155.1:0-2756 GCF_029959585.1 Pseudomonas sp. PS02302 | reverse complement strand
CGGGATGGCCTGGGCCTGGCGACCGGCGCCGACCTCGCCCGACTGGTCGAGGCCGGACAGGACGTCTCCGCCCTGCTGGGTCGATCCAATCAGTCGCGGGGCGGCCGCGCCCGGGCGGCGCGGGCGGTCGACTAGCAGGGGCCCTGGCAGGCGCCCATGGCAACCGCCGGGGCTTGCTCCCATAATGGCGGCCTCTCTCACCCAAGGACCCGCTTTGGCCAGGAAGTCCCGACGCGAACTCGCCCAGCTCGATGGCACCACCGAGCTGCCCCTCACCGTGCGCGAGGTCGCTCTCGCCGCCGGGGTGTCGCCCATTACCGTATCCCGGGCCCTGCACCGACCGAGCCTGGTGAGCGCCGCCACCCGCGAGCATGTCCTGGCCGTGGTCAAGGAACTGGGCTACGTGCCCAATCTGCTGGCGGGCAGCCTCGCCTCCAGCAAGAGCCGGCTGGTGGCCATCCTCCTGCCCACCATCGCCAATTCCATCTATGCCAGCGTGGTGCAGGCGATCATGGATCGCCTCACCGAGGCGGGCTACCAGGCGCTGATCGGTCCCACCGGCTATTCGCCGGAAAAGGAAGAGGAACTGCTGGAAGCCATTCTCGGCCGCCGCCCCGATGGCATCGTCCTCACCGGCACCCTGCACACCCCGGCCAGTCGCGCCCGGCTGGCGGCGCTGAACATCCCGGTGGTGGAAGCCTGGGACCTGAGCGCCGAGGCCCTGGACATGCAGGTGGGCTTTTCCCACGAGCAGGTCGGCGTCGCCCTGGCGGAGCACTTCGTCGCCCGTGGCTATCGCCGCTTCGGGGTGATCTCGGTGGACGATCCCCGCGCCATGCGCCGCAACCTGGCCCTGCAGGCCCGCCTGGTGGCGCTGGGCATCCCCGAACTGCCCATGGAAGTGCTGCCGCTGCCCGCCACCTGGGAAGTCGGCCGGATCGGCCTGGCGCGCCTGCTGGAACGCCCCGAGCCGCCGGAGCTGGTGCTGTGCAGCTCCGACACCCTGGCCCTGGGCGTGGTCGCCGAGGCCAGCAGCCGCGGCCTGCAAATCCCCGCGCAACTGGCGGTGGTCGGCTTCGGCGACACCACCAATGGCCGCTTCGCCACCCCCGCGCTGTCCACGGTCAGCGTCAATGCCGACGCCATGGGCCAGCGGGTCGCCCAGGCACTGCTCGACCGTCTCGCGGGCGAACGCACCGCGGTGAGTCTCGATACCGGATTCACCCTGATCGAGCGCCAGAGCTCCTAGCGGATTTTTTGCACGCGGCCACAGATTTAACGGTTGAATGATAGCGTTATCTGTTTAATGATAACGCTATCGTTGTCAGACGACTTACAACATAAGCCCGTTACACGATGTCAGCCCGCACACAAAAACAAACCAGTGGGAACTCTCCATGCACGAAACCAAGCAGACACGCGTCCGCTATCTGATCCTGTTCATGCTGTTCGTCGTGACCACGATCAACTACGCCGACCGCGCCACCATTTCCATCGCCGGCTCCGCCCTGCAAAAAGACCTCGGCATCAGTGCCGTCTCTCTCGGCTTCATCTTCTCCGCCTTCGGTTGGGCCTATGTGCTCGGCCAGATCCCCGGCGGCTGGCTGCTCGATCGCTTCGGTTCGAAGAAGGTCTATGCGGCAAGCATCTTCACCTGGTCGGTATTCACCATGCTGCAAGGCTACATCGGTGAATTCGGCATCGGCACCGCGGTATTCCTGCTGTTCGCCCTGAGATTCATGGTCGGCCTGGCCGAAGCACCCTCCTTCCCCGGCAACGCCCGCATCGTCGCCGCCTGGTTCCCCACCAAGGAGCGCGGCACCGCCTCGGCCATCTTCAACTCGGCGCAGTACTTCGCCACCGTGCTGTTCGCGCCGCTGATGGGCTGGATCGTCTACCACTTCGGCTGGCAGCACGTCTTCGTGGTGATGGGCGCCCTGGGTATCGCCTTCTCGGCAGTCTGGCTGGCGGTGATCTACAGCCCCCGCGAACATCCCCGCGCCAATGCCGCCGAGATCGACTACATCGCCAGCAACGGCGGCCTGGTCGACCTGGACACCCCCGGCAAGAAGAGCGAAGGTCCGAAGTGGAGCTACATCGGCCAGCTGCTGACCAATCGCATGATGGCCGGCATCTACCTGGGTCAGTTCTGCATCAACGCCCTCACCTACTTCTTCCTCACCTGGTTCCCCGTCTACCTGGTGCAGGAACGCGGCATGACCATCCTCAAGGCGGGCATCATCGCCTCCCTGCCGGCCATCTGCGGCTTCATCGGCGGCGTGCTCGGCGGGGTCATCTCCGACTACCTGCTGCGCCGCGGCAGCAGCCTGAGCGTGGCGCGCAAGACCCCCATCGTCGCCGGCATGCTGCTGTCGATGAGCATGATCCTCTGCAACTACGTCGACGCCGACTGGATGGTGGTGGGCTTCATGGCCATGGCCTTCTTCGGCAAGGGCATCGGCGCCCTGGGCTGGGCGGTGGTTTCCGACACCTCGCCCAAGCAGATCGCCGGCCTCTCCGGTGGCCTGTTCAACACCATCGGCAACCTGTCGTCCATCACCACCCCGATCATCATCGGCTACATCATCGCCGCCACCGGCTCGTTCAAGATGGCCCTGGTGTTCGTCGGTGCCAACGCCCTGGTGGCCGCCATCAGTTACCTGTTCGTCGTCGGCGAGATCAAGCGTGTCGAGTTGCGCGGCGTGCCCACGCCGCCCGCCGCAGCCCCGCTCGCCACTGAAACCTCTCGCTGATCG
>NZ_JASCON010000154.1:0-2852 GCF_029959585.1 Pseudomonas sp. PS02302 | reverse complement strand
CCATGGCACTGCCACCCCGCCGGCCGCGGACGATGACATAGGGCACGCCGCGGCTGTCGGCGGCCAGGGCGTCCTTGGACTCCCTGGCGCCGACGAAGCCCACCGGCATGCCGAGGATCAGCGCCGGCTTGGGCGCGCCGGCATCGAGCATCTCCAGCAGATAGAACAGCGCCGTGGGGGCGTTGCCGATCACCACCACGCTGCCGGCCAGGTGCGGCCGCCAGCGCTCCAGGGCCACCGCCGAACGGGTGTTGCCCTGGGCCACGGCCAGTTCGCGGATGCCTTCGTCGTGCAGGGTGCAGATCACCGGGTTGTTGGCCGGCAAGCGGGTGCGGGTGACGCCCTCGGCGACCATGCGCGCATCGCAGAGGATGGGCGCGCCGGCCGCCAGGGCCGCGCGACCGGCCGCGCCAGCGCCCGGGGAAAAAACCAGGTCCTGGACCACGTCGACCATGCCGCAGGCGTGGATCACCCGCACGGCGAGCTTTTCCAGGTCGGCGGGGATGGCCGAGAGATCGGCCTCGGCGCGGATGGTGGCGAAGGATTGGCGATAGATCGCCTGGCCGTCGCGTTCGTATTCAAGCATCACTGGGACTCCGGGCCAGCCAGGCGGCGGCCTCGTCGAGGGATAGATGGGTGGCGCGCCGCCGGCCCGGACCGGGCTGGGTGGCGTCGCGCACGAAGAGGTCATAGCGGCCGGGAGCCACCGCCAAGAGGGTATGGGGCGCCTGGCCGGCCAGGGCGCAACTGCGCGGGCAGCCGGAGAGGTGCACCTCCACGTCCGCCGGCAGCCGCTCGGCCAGGCGCAGGGCATCGCCCTTGGTGTCGGCCTGGCCCTTGGCGCAGCCCTGGCTGCCGGTGCAGGCGATCAGCCGGGCCAGGGGCGCGGCGGGATCGGTGGTCAGCTCCAGGGTGGCCAGAGCGCCGAGCAGCTCGGGGGCCCTGTCGACCGGCACGTCGGGCAGCAGCAGGCCCTGCCAGGGGGTCAGGTGCAGCGCGCCCTCGCCGAGGTGCTCGGCCAGGTCGGCAAGGGCAGCCAGGCTGGTTGCCGGCAGTCGGCCCAGGGCGGGCTGGGCGCCGACCCAGCAGCGACCCGGCTGAAGCTGGGGATGACTGCCCAGGCGCAGCGCGGTTACGGCCGGCGCACGAGGGCTGCGCGGAACCGGCAGCAGATCCAACCCCGCCAGCAGTTCGGCGACCGGACGCTGCGCCAGCAGCTGGCGCAGGCGGCCCTGCTCGGGACCGGCCAGGTCGAGAAAGCGATGCAGCAGGCGCGCGACGGTCGCCACCTCCTGGCCCGGGGCGATCAGTCCAACCGGCGCATCCAGCGGGATACCGGCGAGGCCGAGCAGGTAGCCTTCGGCGCGAGCCGACAGCCAGACATCATGGGGATGGTCGAGCCGTGCCAGGGCTTCGCCGCCGTCCAGTTGCAGGGCGAACTTGGGCGACAGGCCATGCAGTCGGCGGTCACCCTCCAGCAGGGCGAGCAATTCGGCGGCCAGGGGACGGACATCCTGCAACTGCTGCGGATCACGCCCCGCCGCCGGGCTGAGCAGCAGATTGCGCACGTCGTCGGCGGCCGGATCGGCCGGACCCAGACCGGCGGCCTGCAGCGCGGCCACCAGGGCGTCGGCGCCATCCGGGCGCACGCCACGCAGTTGCAGGTTGGCCCTGTTGGTCAGCTCCAGTACCCCATTCGCCCAGCGCTCGCTGGCGGCGGCGATGGCCCGCGCCTGGCCTGCCGTGAGTCGCCCGCCCGGCAACTTCACCCGGCACAGGCCGCCATCGCGCGCGGGCACGATGCGCAGCAGCCCCGGACAGGCCGAAGACCGCGGGACGAGGGCGGAGGGAGAAGGAGGATTCACGGCGGAAGGTCGGGCTGAACGGGGAAAGACGTTATTATGCCCGCTTTGGTGCGACACGTATGCTCGTGTTGTGCTTGGTCGACCAGCTTAGTCTTGGCGCCGAAACCCTTGTTCTACAGGGGTTTGAAGCCTAAATAAAGCACGAGAGCCGGCTCTGCCGCGCCTGATTCGACCCACTTGTGGGGACAATGCGATCCCTGCTTGCTAGGGTAAGTACGTCTCAAATTTGGCCATCTTTGGCTATAAATTGATCAATCAGACGTAACAGAGAGCAGTTTCCGCCAAGGAAATTGTATCTAAATGTAACAAGACTCCCTGTGGGTGATTTGACCCCGCAAGGGGTCAATCCATCTCTGGGATGCCTTGGTCTCATCTGGCCCATGCCAACGTCGTGAGACGTTAGGGTATCTCGTCCAAGCACGGAGCAACCGCTCCGCTGTGCATTGCTCAACTTCGCTTACATAGGAAGTACCGAGCCTGGCATGTACCTGCCAGTTCACTACATCGGCATGCGTCGGGGGCCAACCCTGAGGTGTGAAGCCCGGTGGACAATGTCCTATCCCGCAAGGGACACGCTTGACTGGCAACAGCTTCGTGAAGCTTCCGAACTGCACGGAGGCTTAGGGCTAGTGACCCAACCCGTATGGTTAACGTATGTGAACCGTTGTTGGACCCCTCGTAAGCATAACTGGGCCTACGGCAGTTAATAGGCCCTAGCCAAAATCGGCAAAGCAGTCTGGCGCTCGTTGTCAAAGCTAACGACGCGGTACCACTACGACTGTCGGGGGAGAGACGGAACCTAACCGGGGAATCGATGCACATCGGGGAACGTGGCAATCCCGACCACCCGCCTAACCAGCAACATCGGAAGGCAGGCAATCCGCAAGGAAAGCTGTTGGGTGTGGGGAATGGGAGGGTGCAAAAAGCGAATGGCTGTCTGTAATGGGCGGCATATCGGTTGAAACATCATCGACAGGGGCAACCCTG
>NZ_JASCON010000153.1:0-2854 GCF_029959585.1 Pseudomonas sp. PS02302 | reverse complement strand
GCGAGCGTCAGCCGATCGCCACCAACGAGACCGCTGAAGGCCTTGCCACCAACCGCCGCGTCGAAATCCAGATCGACCGCGAGTGATGCATCGGCGGCGGACCCTGGTCCGCCGCCTTTACTTTTTCCGGCTCCAGGCGTTATGGTCCGATCCATCTCGTCCTCCTGCTGGAATCCATGAAAACCCTGTCCCTCACCGGCAAAGTCCTCCTCCTGCTGTTCTGGCTCGCCGCAGCCGCCGCTGTCGCCCTGCCTCTCGCTCGCCCGTTCCCCCAATTGCTCGCCCTGGTCGCCCTGGCCCTGCTGCTGCTGCATCTGGGTGAAGTCTTCGCCAGCCGTCGTGCCCTGCGCCTGCGCCGCCATCCCTGGCTCGATCGTCTGAGCCTGCTGATCTTCGGCGCCTTTCATCGGCTGCCGCCCCAGCTGCCGGGCGCCTGAGCGGCCTGCGACCTCAACGTCGGGCGCATCCTGACGACAGGCGCGTTATCATAGCGCCCAAGATCCATTACTGTAGATGCATACAGCGCTCGTCCGCCGGACGGGGCGCTGCTTTGCCATCGCCCGGAACCAGGCATGCTCAGCACCGAACTCAAGACCCAGATCCAGGGCGCCTACACGCGTTTCCTCGAAGCCAAGTCGCTCAAGCCACGCTATGGCCAGCGGCTGATGATCGCGGAGACCGCCAAGGGCCTGGGTGGCATCGCCCAGGACGAGGAGGGCCATCGCGAAGGCGAGCCCGCCGTGGTGGCGGTGGAGGCGGGTACCGGTACCGGCAAGACCGTGGCCTATGCCCTGGCCGCCATTCCCGTGGCCAAGGCGGCCGGCAAGCGGCTGGTGATCGCCACGGCGACGGTGGCGCTGCAGGAGCAGATCGTGCACAAGGACCTGCCGGACATCCTGCGCAACAGCGGACTGTCCTTCAGCTTCGCGCTGGCCAAGGGCCGGGGGCGTTACCTGTGCCTGTCCAAGCTGGACATGCTGCTGCAGGAGGGCCAGGCGCAGAACGCCACCGCCCAGCTGTTCGCCGAGGATGGCTTCAAGATCGATGTGGACGAGGCGTCCAACGAACTGTTCGGCAAGATGATCGAGCGCCTGGCCGGCAATCGCTGGGACGGCGATCGTGACAGCTGGCCGGAAGCCATCGAGGACGTCCAGTGGTCGCGCATCACCACCGACCATAGTCAGTGCACCAATCGTCACTGCCCGAATTTCCAGCAGTGCGCCTTCTACCGGGCGCGCGAAGGCATGACCAAGGTCGATGTCATCGTCACCAACCATGACCTGGTGCTGGCCGACCTGGCCCTGGGCGGCGGCGCCATCCTGCCCGATCCCCGCGACACCCTCTATGTGTTCGACGAAGGCCACCACCTGCCGGACAAGGCCATCGGCCACTTCGCCCACTTCACCCGGCTGAGATCCACCGCCGAGTGGCTGGAGCAGATCGCCAAGAATCTCACCAAGCTGCTGGCCCAGCATCCGCTGCCGGGTGATCTCGGACGCCTGGTCGAGCAGGTGCCGGAGCTGGCGCGGGAGATCCGCACCCAGCAGCAGTTCATGTTCACCGCCTGCGAAGCCCTGGCGGATTTTCGCGCGGGCGAGGACATGGAAGGCCGCGAGCGGCCGCGGCACAGATTCGTCGGCGGGGTGATCCCCGAAGACCTGCGCGAGATGGGCATCGAGCTCAAGAAAGGCTTCGCCAAGCTCACCGACCTGTTCACCCGCCTGACCGAGATGCTCAAGCAGGCCATGGACGGCGAATCCAGCATCGGTCTGGCCAGCTACCAGGCCGAGGAGTGGTATCCGCTGTTCGGCAGTCTGCTGGCGCGCGCCCAGGGCAACTGGGAGTTGTGGACGGCCTTTACCTGCGAAGACCCGGAAGACAGCCCGCCCATGGCGCGCTGGATGACCCTCGCCGAAACGGGTTCGCTGTACGACATCGAGGTCAACGCCAGCCCCATCCTCGCCGCCGAGATGCTGCGCCGTCACCTGTGGAATGTCGCCTTCGGCGCCCTGGTGACTTCGGCGACCCTGACCGCCCTGGGCACCTTCGACCGCTTTCGCATGAGATCCGGCCTGCCGCGCTCGGCGGCCACCGCCGTGGTGCCCAGTCCGTTCCGCCATGCCGAGGCCGGGGTGCTGCGGGTGCCGGATCTCAAGGCCGATCCGCGCAACGCGGCCGAGCACACCGCGGCCATCGTCCGCGAGTTGCCGGCCATGCTCGAAGGCGCGCGTGGCGCCCTGGTGCTGTTTTCCTCGCGGCGGCAGATGCAGGACGTTTTCGACGGCCTGGAACGCGACTGGCGCAAGCGGGTGCTGATCCAGGGCAACCTGTCCAAGCAGGAGACCCTGAACAAGCACAAGAAGCGTGTCGACGACGGCGAGGCCAGCGTGCTGTTCGGTCTGGCCAGCTTCGCCGAGGGGGTCGACCTGCCCGGCGCCTATTGCGAGCACGTGGTCATCGCCAAGATTCCCTTCGCCGTGCCCGACGATCCGGTGGAAGCCGCCCTGGCCGAGTGGATCGAGGCGCGCGGCGGCAATCCCTTCATGGAAATCGCCGTGCCCGACGCCTCCTTGCGGCTGATCCAGGCCTGCGGTCGGCTGCTGCGCACCGAGCAGGACAGCGGCACCATCTCGCTGCTGGATCGCCGCCTGGTGACCCAGCGCTATGGCAAGGCCATCCTCAATGCGCTGCCGCCGTTCCGGCGGGAGATTCAGTAAGAGATTGCGGCCATGGCGGTCCGCTGTTGCGGCCGCTTCTAGGTGACATTACGTGCAACTGCCTTATCGCGGCCATGGCGGTCCGCCGAAGCGGCCGCTCCTACAGACACATCGGACCTTGTAGGAGCGGCCGCATC
>NZ_JASCON010000152.1:0-3130 GCF_029959585.1 Pseudomonas sp. PS02302 | reverse complement strand
CCCCCCCCCCCCGGGGGGGCGCCGGGGGGGGGGGGGGGCGGGGGGGGCGCCCCCCCCCCCCCCCCCCAACCCAGGGTGCCCACGCGGGAAAAATCCTGGGCATAAAAAAACCCAGCCATAGGCTGGGTTTTTCGAGCGTATCCCGAAGGATTAACGCTTGGAGTACTGCGGACGCTTACGCGCTTTGCGCAGACCGACCTTCTTACGCTCGACTTCACGGGCGTCACGAGTGACGTAACCGGCTTTGCGCAGGGAGCTGCGGTAGCCTTCGTCATACTCGATCAGAGCGCGGGTGATGCCGTGACGGATAGCACCGGCCTGACCGCTCACACCACCGCCAGCGACGGTAACGTAGATGTCGAACTTCTCCAGGGTCTCGGTCAGCTCGAGAGGCTGACGCACGACCATGCGCGCGGTTTCGCGGCCGAAGAAGGTGTCCAGAGCGCGATCGTTGATGGAGATCTTGCCAGTGCCCGGACGGAGGAAGACACGAGCGGTGGCAGTCTTACGACGGCCGGTACCGTAATTTTGAGTTGCCGACATGTTGTACTATCCCGATTAAAACTTGAGTTCTTGGGGCTGCTGAGCGGTGTGCGGATGGTTCGCACCCTTGTACACCTTGAGCTTGCGATACATGTCGCGGCCCAGCGGGTTCTTCGGCAGCATACCCTTGACGGCGGTCTCGATGACGCGCTCGGGAGCACGGGCGATCAGCTTTTCGAAGTTGATCGACTTGATGCCACCCGGGAAACCGGAGTGATGATAGTACATCTTGTCGGTAGTCTTGGCACCGGTCACACGAACCTGCTCGGCGTTGATGACGACGATGTAGTCGCCGGTGTCAACGTGAGGGGTGTATTCGGGCTTGTGCTTGCCACGCAGGCGAGTGGCGATTTCAGTAGCCAGACGACCCAGAGTCTGGCCAGCAGCGTCGACGACGTACCAGTCGCGCTTAACGGTTTCCGGTTTTGCGGTGAAAGTTTTCATTCTCTATGGCCTCAGAGGCCGCCCTGGTAAAAAGACGGCAAATTCTACACAACAGTGCAACCCCAGACAAGTCGGGGGCAGCCGGAAACAGACGCTCTTCGGGGGCTCGGGTCGGCGTCCGCTACGGCGATCTCGGCAGGCTTAGGCATCCCCCGCCAAGAAAGCTGCGGCATGATACCCGCTCAGGGTAAAAAAGCAAGCAGAGAATCAGAAGGAAAATAGCGCCTGGGTAGCCGCCGAGCCCTGACGGCGTGAGGCCAGGTGGTCTGCCAGTCGCGTGGGTTCCGGCAGGCGGTGACGCCTTACGCAGGCCATGACCAGTGCGGGCGCAGTGGCCAGACCGACCCGGTGCCCGGGCGACACGATCAGCGGCCTGACCCGATCCTTGCTGCGCAGCACCGTACCTATCACCCCATCCTCGCGATCCAGCAAGTCGACCTGGCTGCCGCGCGTCTCGGCGAGTTCGCCGTGGTGGCCGGTAAGGATTTTCTTGGCTACGCCGATCGTCGGCAGACCGGTGACCACACCCAGATGAGCGGCGATGCCCAGCCGGCGGGGATGGGCGATGCCGTGGCCATCGCAAAACACCAGATCGGGAGTCTCCGGCAATTCCGCCAGTGCCTGGAGCAGTGCGGGGAGCTCCCGAAAGGACAGCAGTCCCGGGACATAGGGCATCACCGTGGGGATGCGGGCGACGGCATGGGCCAGCGGCTGCAGGGTCTCGGCATCCAGCAGGACGGCCACCGCGCGGGTGATCTCGCCGCCCTCTTCGAAACCCACATCGACACCCGCGTAACGCCGCGGCGAGCCGAAGTCGTCGTGCAGCAGGACCTGCTTGGCGAGTTGCCTCTGCAGGATGCGCGCCTGGGTGGGCGAGCCATCCCAATCGGCGAAGGGATCGGAATTCACACGTACCTCCCGAAAACCTGGGTCAAGGGGTTGATCCTTCAACCCAGGCAGGGTTCACGGCTTGTGCGGACGCGCCAGGTATTCGTGGGACTGCATTTCCAGCAGGCGACTGAGGGTGCGCTGGAATTCAAACTCCAGGCGGCCACCGGAATAGAGGTCCTTGAGCTCGACCTCGGCGGACAGGATCAGCTTGACCTGGCGATCGTAGAATTCATCGACCAGGTTGATGAAGCGTCGCGCCATGTCGTCCTTGAGCGCATCCATCTGCTCGACATTGCTGACCAGCACCGTCTGGAAGATCTTGCCAAGCTCGATGTAGTCGTTCTGGCTGCGCGGACCGTCGCAGAGGGCACGGAAATCGAACCAGGCGACATCCTCACAGGTGCGGCGGGCGCGGATCTCGCGATTCTCGATCATCAGCGGCACGTCTTCGCAGAGGTCGTTGCACTCGACGGTGAGCGAACGGAAGCTCTTGGCCATCGCCGCCTCGACGGCTTCGCTCAGCGGATAGTGAAAGAGCTGGGCCTGCTCCAGGGCGCGCAGACGATAGTCCACGCCGCTGTCGACGTTGACGATCTCGGTGTGCTCCTTGAGCAGGGCGATGGCCGGCAGGAAGCGCGCGCGCTGCAGGCCGTCCTTGTAGAGGCCGTCGGGCACGATGTTCGAGGTGGCGACCAGACTCACGCCGTTCTTGAACAGCTCTTCGAGCAGGGTCGCCAGGATCATGGCGTCGGTGATGTCGGAAACGAAGAATTCGTCGAAGCAGATCACCCGCGCCTCGTCGGCGAAGCGCCGGGCGATGATGGTCAGGGGATTCTTCTCGCCCTTGAGGGTGCGCAGCTCTTCGTGGACACGCTTCATGAAGCGGTGGAAGTGGGTGCGCATCTTCTGCTTGAACGGCAGGGCGTCATAGAAGGTATCGACCAGATAGGTCTTGCCACGCCCTACCCCACCCCAGAAATACAGACCCTTGATCGGCGTGACCGTCTTGCGCCCGAGCAGCTTGCCGAACAGGCCACCCTTGGCGGCAGGCTCGACGAGCAATTCGTCATAGAGGCGCTGCAGATGGCGAACGGCCTCTTCCTGGGCAGCATCGTAGAAAAACTCCGGGCGCTTGAGGTCGGCCTGGTAACGCTCGAGGGGGGTCATGGCGGCTTCTGGTCGGGTAGGAAAAAAGGGTGGTCACTGTACTGGCGGGTTGCCGGGGTTGGGTCCCCCCGGGGCCCGCCGGGGG
>NZ_JASCON010000151.1:0-3134 GCF_029959585.1 Pseudomonas sp. PS02302 | reverse complement strand
ATGCCATAGGTGCGCCGGGCCAGGTCGGCGCCAGCGCCATCGGCCAGCGCCAGCAAGGCGCCGAGCACCCAGTCCACCACGCCGCGGGCATTGCAGCCAGGCGCATTGCTCCAGCGGATACCCGCCTGATCCAGATAGCCGAGGTCCAGATGATCGGTACCTATGGTGCAGGTGCCGACGAAGCCGACCCGAGATCCGGCCAGCAGCGTCTCGTCGACGCGGGTGATGGAGCGCACCAGCAGCGCATCGGCGCGACTCACGGCGGCGCGGTCGAAGGCGCGACCGGGAAGGCGTTCGAGGGTGGCGTGGGGGCCGAAGAAGGCGTCCAGCAGCGGTATGTTTTCGTCGGCGAGAATGTGCATGCCTGGGCACTCGCAAGGGCGGGGACCGGCACTTTAGCAGGCCAGCGGCAGCCGGCAACGGTCGCCGCGAGGGTTGCCACCCGGGCCATGAGGACTAGACTATCGGCCCCGAAGCTGACCGAACGATCAAGTGACCGCCTCCCTGCCCCGCATCAGACGTGAATTCGGCGCCCTGCTCTCCCTGGCCGCGCCCATCGTCATCGCCCAGCTCTCCCATTCGGCCATGGGCTTCGTCGACGCCGTCATGGCCGGCCGTGTCGGCCCGCTGGACCTCGCCGCCGTCGCCCTGGGCAACTCCGTGTGGATTCCGGTGTTCCTGCTGATGACCGGCATCCTGCTGGCGACCACGCCTAAGGTGGCCGAGCGCCACGGCGGCGGGCGCAGCCAGGAGATCGGTCCGCTGGTGCGCCAGGCGCTCTGGCTGGCCCTGGGGTGTGGCCTCATCGCCAGCCTGCTGCTGCTCAATGCCCGACCGCTGCTGGTGGCGATGCATGTCGACGCCCAGCTGATCGGCCCGACCCTGCTCTATCTCAAGGGCATCGCCCTGGGCCTGCCCGCCACGGCCTTCTACTATGTGCTGCGCTGCTTCAGCGACGGCCTCGGGCGTACCCGGCCGGCGATGCTGGTGGGCCTTGCCGGGCTGGCACTGAACGTGCCGCTGAACTGGATCTTCATCCATGGGCACCTGGGCCTGCCAGCCTTGGGCGGCGCCGGGTGCGGCTTCGCCTCGGGCACGGTGATGTGGGCGATGCTGCTGGCCATGCTGGCGATCATCCGCACCGAGCGATATCGCGCCTGCGCTATTTTCGCCCGCTTCGAGCGACCGCACGGACCAACGCTGCGCGCCCTGCTAGCCATCGGCGTGCCCATCGGCATCGCGGTGTTCGCCGAATCCAGCATCTTTTCCGTGGTGGCCCTGCTGATCGGCGAGCTGGGTCCGACCGTGGTCGCCGGGCACCAGGTGGCGCTCAACTTCTCCGGTCTGGTGTTCATGGTGCCCCTGGCCCTGGGCATGGCGGTGACAGTACGGGTCGGCCAGGCGCTAGGGCGCGGCGAACCGCGCGAGGCGCGCTTTTCCGCCGGGGTCGGCATGGCCGCCGGGCTGCTCTGTGCCTGCGTTTCCTGCACCCTGATGCTGACCGCGCGCACGGCCATCGCCGGTCTCTATTCCCAGGACCTGGCGGTGATCCAGCTGGCGGCCTCGCTGCTGGTGTTCGCCGGCATCTTCCAATTCTCCGATGCCATCCAGGTGACCGCCGCGGGCGCTCTGCGCGGTTATCAGGACACCCGCGCGACCATGATCATCACCCTGCTGGCCTACTGGGGCGTGGGCCTGCCGGTGGGCTGGGCGCTGGGCCTGAGCGACTGGTTCGGCGCCCCGCGAGGCCCGGCCGGGCTCTGGCAGGGTCTGGTGCTGGGCCTGACCTGCGCAGCCATCCTGCTGGCGGTACGGCTGGCCCGCAGCGCCCGTCGACGCATCCACAGCGCCTAGCGCACTGCCCTTGCTACACTGGCGCCCTCGTCCCGGCCGGCTGCCCTGCCGACCGGGACAGGCGTTTCCCCCTTTCGCGAGCGTGCGGCTTCGATGATCTTTCGCCTGCTACAACTTCTCTGTCTCTGCTTCCTGCTCATCGGCCCGGCTCAGGCTGCCCTGCCCGGCCTGCCCGGCGCCCAGAAGGATCAGGTCGATCCGCAATTCGGCCAGTCCCTGGACCAGGTCATCAAGACCCTGGAAAGCGAGCAGCAGCGCAATCGCCTGCTGGCGGATCTCAAGAAGCTGCAGGCGGCGCAGAACAAGGCCGAGCCCAGCGCCTCCCAGGGCGTGATCGGACTGATCACCGACACCATGACGGTGGTCGAAGAGCAGCTGCAGCGCGACAACCTGCGCGAACGCTGGCAATACCAGCTGGACCAGGCCGGCGCCGAGCTGGCCGCGCTGACGCCGGCGCCAGAACAGCGCCTAAGCCTGCTCTCCGGCTTCGTCGTCACCCTGGCCTTCTGGGCTGGTTGCGCCCTGGGGCTGAAGGCCATCAGCCATCGCCTGCGGGTGAGATTCGGGCTGTCCGAGGAGTTGCCCCTCAGGCCGCGCACCCTGGATCTGGTCCGTTTCGCCCTGCGCAAGCTGGCGCCCTGGCTGCTGGCCTTCATCCTGACCCTGGTGGTGTCCCTGTGGCTGCCGGATTCGCTGGGCAAGACGGTGGCCGTCGCCCTGGCCTATGCCGCGGTCACCGGCCCGCTGTTCGCCGCCACAGTGGTGGTGATCTGCTCCCTGCCCAGCGGCGCCCATCGCAGCCGCGCCCTGCTGATCCTGCGCCGCCGCGCCTTCCGCCCGCTGTGGATCATCGGCAGCCTGGCGGCCCTGGGCGGCGTCGCCAGCGATCCGCACCTGGCCGAAACCCTGGGTCCGCACCTGGCTGCGGTCATCGCCATCGGTGCCAACATCTGCGCGGCGCTGCTCACCGCCCAGTTCGCCCTGAGATTCCGTCGGCCGATCGCCCATCTGATCCGCAACCAGCCGCTGGCCAAGCGCCAGGCGCTGCGCGGTCTGCAGGGCGTAAGGCACCTGATCGCGCGGCTCTGGCACCTGCCACTGCTGATCCTGGTGGCGGTCTCGGTGGTGGCCACCTTCGTCTCCGCCGGCGACACCAGCGACGCCCTGCGCCGGGCGCTGCTGTTCGCCGTGACCATGGGCGCCGCCCTGGGACTCAATGCCCTGGTGCGGGCGCGGCTGCTGCGCCCGCGCCACCCCCGCCGCCTACCCGCAGCCCAGTG
>NZ_JASCON010000150.1:0-3694 GCF_029959585.1 Pseudomonas sp. PS02302 | reverse complement strand
CTATACCCTAACCGGATGTCAGGGTAGACTGCCTCACAACGTCAGAATAGAGTCGGTTGTGTTATTTATTGACACTAGCTGAAAAAGGTCATAGATTTCTTCCTGACATTTTCGTCCAGGGAGGCATCTTGCAGGGTCAACGCATCGGCTACGTCCGGGTCAGCAGCTTCGACCAGAACCCGGAACGGCAACTTGAACACGTCGAAGTCGGCAAGGTGTTCACCGACAAGGCGTCGGGCAAGGACACCCAGCGGCCCGAGCTTGATTCGCTGCTGGCCTTCGTGCGCGAAGGCGACACCGTGGTGGTTCACAGCATGGATCGCTTGGCGCGCAACCTCGATGACTTGCGCCGCCTCGTGCAAAAGCTCACCAAGCGCGGCGTGCGCATCGAGTTCGTCAAGGAGAGCCTGACCTTCACCGGCGAGGATTCGCCGATGGCGAACCTGATGCTGTCGGTCATGGGGGCGTTCGCTGAATTCGAGCGGGCCTTGATCCGCGAGCGGCAGAGGGAAGGCATCGCGCTCGCCAAGCAACGCGGAGCCTACCGGGGCCGCAAGAAAGCGCTGTCGCCCGAACAGGTAGCCGATCTGCGGCAGCGGGCCGCCGCCGGCGAACAAAAAGCGAAGCTGGCCCGCGAGTTTGGTGTCAGCCGGGAGACCCTGTATCAATACTTGAGAGCGGATCAGTAAATATGCCACGTCGTTCCATTCTGTCCGCCGCCGAGCGGGAAAGCCTGTTGGCGTTGCCGGATACCAAGGACGACTTGATCCGATACTACACGTTCAGCGATACCGACCTCTCCATCATCCGGCAACGGCGCGGGCCTGCGAACCGCTTGGGCTTTGCAGTTCAGCTCTGCTACCTGCGCTTTCCCGGCATCCTCCTTGGCGTCGATGAGCCGCCGTTTCCGCCCTTGCTGAAACTGGTCGCCGACCAGCTCAAGGTCAGTGTCGAAAGCTGGGGCGAGTACGGGCAGCGGGAGCAGACCCGGCGCGAGCATCTGGTCGAGTTGCAAACGGTGTTCGGCTTCCAGCCCTTCACCATGAGCCACTACCGGCAGGCCGTCCACACGCTGACCGAGCTGGCCATGCAAACCGACAAGGGCATTGTGCTGGCCAGCGCCTTGATCGAGCATCTGCGGCGGCAGTCGGTCATTCTGCCTGCCCTCAACGCCGTCGAGCGGGCGAGCGCCGAAGCGATCACCCGCGCCAACCGGCGCATCTACTACGCCTTGGCCGAACCACTGTCGGACGCGCATCGCCGCCGCCTCGACGATCTGCTCAAGCGCCGGGACAACGGCAAGACGACTTGGCTGGCCTGGCTGCGCCAGTCACCCGTCAAGCCCAATTCGCGGCATATGCTGGAGCACATCGAACGACTCAAGGCATGGCAGGCGCTCGATCTGCCTACCGGCATCGAGCGGCTGATCCACCAAAACCGGCTGCTCAAGATCGCCCGCGAGGGCGGCCAGATGACACCCGCCGACCTGGCCAAGTTCGAGGCGCAGCGGCGCTACGCGACCCTGGTGGCGCTCGCCATTGAAGGCATGGCCACCGTCACCGACGAAATCATCGACCTGCACGACCGCATCCTGGGCAAGCTGTTCAACGCCGCCAAGAACAAGCATCAGCAGCAGTTCCAGGCGTCCGGCAAGGCGATCAACGCCAAGGTGCGGCTGTTCGGGCGTATCGGTCAGGCACTGATCGAGGCCAAGCAATCGGGCCGCGATCCGTTTGCCGCCATCGAGGCCGTCATGTCCTGGGACGCCTTCGCCGAGAGCGTCACCGAAGCGCAGAAGCTCGCGCAGCCCGAGGACTTCGATTTCCTGCACCGCATCGGCGAGAGCTACGCCACGCTGCGTCGCTACGCGCCGGAATTCCTCGCCGTGCTCAAGCTGCGGGCCGCGCCCGCTGCCAAGGATGTGCTGGAGGCCATCGAAGTGCTGCGCAACATGAACAGCGACAACGCCCGCAAGGTGCCCGCCGACGCGCCAACCGATTTCATCAAGCCGCGCTGGCAGAAGCTGGTGATGACCGACACCGGCATCGATCGGCGCTACTACGAACTGTGCGCGCTGTCGGAGATGAAAAACGCCCTGCGCTCCGGCGACATCTGGGTGCAGGGATCGCGCCAGTTCAAGGACTTCGAGGACTACCTGGTGCCACCCGCGAAATTCGCCAGCCTCAAGCAGGCCAGCGAATTGCCGCTGGCCGTGGCCACCGATTGCGACCAGTACCTGCATGACCGGCTGACGCTGCTGGAAACGCAGCTCGCCACCGTCAACCGCATGGCGCTGGCCAACGAGCTGCCGGACGCCATCATCACGGAGTCGGGCCTGAAGATCACGCCGCTCGATGCGGCGGTGCCCGACACCGCGCAGGCGCTGATCGACCAGACAGCAATGATCCTGCCGCACGTCAAGATCACCGAACTGCTGCTGGAGGTAGACGAATGGACAGGCTTCACCCGGCACTTCGCGCACCTGAAATCGGGCGACCTGGCCAAGGACAAGAACCTGCTGCTGACCACGATCCTGGCCGACGCCATCAACCTGGGTCTGACCAAGATGGCGGAGTCCTGCCCCGGAACGACCTACGCCAAGCTCGCCTGGCTCCAAGCCTGGCATACCCGCGACGAAACCTATTCGTCGGCGCTGGCCGAACTGGTCAATGCGCAGTTCCGGCATCCCTTCGCCGAGCACTGGGGCGACGGCACCACGTCATCGTCGGACGGCCAGAATTTCCGAACCGGCAGCAAGGCCGAGAGCACTGGCCACATCAACCCGAAATATGGCAGCAGTCCTGGGCGGACTTTCTACACCCACATCTCCGACCAGTACGCGCCATTCCACACCAAGGTGGTCAATGTCGGCGTGCGCGACTCGACCTATGTGCTCGACGGCTTGCTGTACCACGAGTCCGACCTGCGCATCGAGGAGCACTACACCGATACGGCAGGATTCACCGATCATGTATTTGGCCTGATGCACCTGCTGGGCTTCCGCTTTGCGCCGCGCATCCGCGACCTGGGCGACACCAAGCTGTTCATCCCCAAGGGCGACACCGTCTACGACGCGCTCAAGCCGATGATTAGCAGCGACAGACTGAACATCAAGGCTATTCGCGCCCATTGGGATGAAATTCTACGGCTGGCCACGTCGATCAAGCAGGGCACGGTGACGGCTTCGCTGATGCTGCGCAAGCTCGGCAGCTATCCGCGCCAGAACGGCCTGGCCGTGGCCCTGCGCGAGCTGGGGCGTATCGAGCGCACGCTGTTCATCCTGGATTGGTTGCAAAGCGTGGAGCTGCGCCGTCGCGTGCACGCTGGGCTGAACAAGGGCGAAGCCCGCAATGCGCTGGCCCGCGCCGTGTTCTTCAACCGTCTGGGTGAAATCCGCGACCGCAGCTTTGAGCAGCAGCGCTACCGTGCCAGCGGCCTCAACCTGGTGACGGCGGCCGTCGTGCTATGGAACACGGTCTATCTGGAACGGGCTGCGCACGCGCTGCGGGGCAACGGCCACGCCGTCGATGACGCGCTGTTGCAGTACCTGTCGCCGCTCGGCTGGGAGCACATCAACCTGACCGGCGATTACCTCTGGCGCAGCAGCGCCAAGATCGGCGCGGGCAAGTTCAGGCCGCTGCGGCCGTTGCAACCTGCTTAGCGTGCTTTATTTTCCGTTTTCTGAGACGACCCC